>JANXZP010000060.1 GCA_025355485.1 Pseudomonadota bacterium | reverse complement strand
AGCCGCTCCTGCGCGTCCTGCGCGCGCGCCACTCGCACATCCATGTGCATCGTCATCGACTACGGGTTCGATGTGCGTCGAGGCGAAACGATTCGCCGGCTGCGCCGTGGTGCCACGGCCTTTCAATACGGCTGGAGTTTCCGGTCGTCGCATGTGCGGATTTTGTGCCCATCGCGTCTCAACCGGCGCGACATGTACCGCAGTGAGCCCCGCAGTCGCACCAGCCACTTGACAATATCTGACTGTATTGTTGTAGTAATACACATGGACGCTTTGAGGTTCCACATCCAGCCGGCGTCGCCGGAGCCGATATACCGACAAATCGCCGAGCAGGTGCGGCGGCTGATCGCTGGTGGGCAGCTGGTCGCGGGCGATGCATTGCCATCCGTGCGCGATATCGCGGCCGCGCATGCCATCAATCCGATGACCGTATCGAAGGCCTACAGTCTGTTGGAATCCGAAGGCACCCTGGAACGATTGCGCGGCGTCGGCATGGCGGTGTCGGCGAATGCGCGCCGCACGCACCCGATCCACGAACGCCTCGCGCGGATCGAGCCTGCGCTGGACGCGCTCGTCCGGCAGGCGCGCGAACTCGAATTGCCCCCGGCGCGCGTGCTCGCTCGCCTGAAATCACTACTGGAAAAGGACGCATCGTGAACGCCACAACGCAGTCGCAATCATCGCCATCGCAGGATGTGCTCCCGTTGCGAACGCAGCATCTTCAAAAGCGATATGAAGGGCGCGCAGTGCTCGAGCACGTCACGCTCGATGTGCCGCAAGGTGCCGTGCTCGGCCTGATCGGCCGTAATGGCGCGGGCAAGTCCACGCTGCTGCGCTGCATGCTCGGGTTGATCGAACCCGATAGCGGTACGGCATTCGTATTCGGCGAGCCCGCTCTCGCTATGACTGACCGCAGCAAACAGCGACTTGGCTACGTGCCGCAGCAACCGGATGCGCTGGCGTGGTTGCGGGTCGGAGAAATGCTGGATTTCGTCGGTCGCTTCTATCCACGCTGGGACAGCGAGTACGTCGATGCCACGCTGCAACGCTGGGATTTGCGGCGTAACAGCGTGTTGAAAAATCTCTCGCCTGGCGAACGCCAACGCGTGGCGCTGATCCGTGCACTGGCGTCGCAGCCAGAGTTGCTGGTGCTCGACGAGCCTGCGGCATCGCTGGATCCGGTCGCGCGTCGCGACGTGCTACGGCAGATCGTCACGCGCGCAAGCGAATCGGGCACGACCGTGGTGTTCTCCACCCACATCGTGTCGGATCTGGAACGCGTCGCATCGCACGTGGCGTTCCTGCACCAGGGCAAATTGCTGCTGAACGCACCGCTGGACGATCTCAAGGAACGCGTCGCGCGCATCACGATTCCAAAGGAATTTACGGCGCTGTTGAACAGCAAGCTTGCTGGCGAACTCTCGCGTCGCGTGTTAACCGATGGCGGCACAAGCCTGGTGATCGAACGCGCTGCGGATGGCGATTGGCCAGCGATTGCCCAGAAGACCGGCGTGCTGTGCGATGCGCTGGGACTGGAAGACCTGTTCATCGAGGTGGTGGAGTGAGCACGTCGAACTTCCGCACGGCATGGTCCGTTTGTTTCGACCGAAGCTCACGCTGGTATATCTTCATCGGATACGCGGTGTGTGTGGTGGGCGGAATCCTGGCGCTATTGCTTGCGCAGCATGGACAGAACGATGGTTTCGGGGCAGCAATGTTCTTCGGGGCCGGGGCAGCATGGATGTGGGTCAACGTCACTGGCCGTGGACTATGGTTGCTGCTGGATGCAGGCGCGTTGCGAATGCCATCCATTGCAAACGCAATGGCATCTGTGTTGTCGATGCTATTCATCATCACCGTGGTGATGCCGGCAGTGCTGTTGGGCCTGGACGCTGGCGACTTCGCTCTGTTCTCAGCGTTATTGGCTAGCGCGGCGTTTGCAGGGGCACTGTGGACGTTGCTTCCGCGCGCGATGGCGATCTTGCTGTATCCCGCAGTGTTCATCTTCCATGTCGAAAAACTGATTCCTCGACCTCAGCTGCACGAGCCATTCGACGCAGCCTTCTTGTGGATGCTAGCGCTGCTGCTCGCCTTGCTGGTCTTCTGGCGCTTGCAGCGCGTGCTGGGCCAGGAACGCGTTCCGGCGTTGATGGGTCTGCCAATGCAATCGCAGAGCGATCCTAGGATCGTCGATGCAGGCGCACAACAGACCGACGTGATTACGGGTTTGCCATCAACGGCCAGCGTGGATGGATTGGGGCCGCATCGTCCAGTGCCCGCCATGGGCGCGTGTCTTGGCTCTCCATTTGCACTGCCAGACTGGCGACAGCGTGGTAAAGGCTTGGGCGTTTGGCTTACGTGGATGTTGATCCTGGCGTTGGTACTGGTGTTGTTTACGCACACGCTGAAGGAAGAACGGGCGTGGTTTCCGTGGATCGGATTGATTGCGGGTAGCGCGGTGTTGGCGACAGTAATCCAGACACAATTGCGTTCTCTCTATCAACGTCAGGATGGCGCAATTACCGAGCTGGCGTTGTTGCCCGGCTGGGGCGATGCGCGCCGCACGCGCCGTATTCTTTTGACGGTCGTGTTTCAGCCGTTGGTCGTCGGCACGCTGTCCGTCAGCCTGCTGATGGCAGCACTGGCGTTCGGTCAAGGTTTATTGGGCAAGACGGTTATCGAAACGATCATCGTGTGCGTTGCGCTTGGCGTGGCATCGGCCAGCGGCGCGTCCTGTTTGCGCGCCTTGGCAGGCTTGCCGCGCGCGTTGAACTGGACCGTCGCTCTATACTGGATCGCCTTGGCGTTTACCTTGATCGCATTGATACCGATGGTTTATGGCAACGAGTTCCCCGACGGAATTCTGTGGCCGATCGTCATCGCCTGGGTGGTGGTCATTGCGCTGATGGCGTCATTGGCATTGCATGCATACCTTCGTTTTACCGAACGGCCGCATCCATTTCTGACGACGTGACGCGCACATCGTACAGAGACGCGGTTCGGGAGGAGGCTCTCTACCGATTGCGCTTGCCCGATCGCGTGAGTTCGGCACCGAGCGTGTCCGTGTAGCTGCGC
>JANXZP010000033.1 GCA_025355485.1 Pseudomonadota bacterium | reverse complement strand
CGCAGCCACGCGCGCGGCCCGGATACCGCTTCAATCTTGCGACAGGTGCGCGATGGCAGCGGTCGCCGCATCGCGATCGCGGTCGTCGAACAGGCTCACGCGCAAGTCCGCGATCGTGGACGGATCCAGGCAGCGCACATTGACGTCCACGCCGTCGGGATTGCTGCGCGGGATGTAGAAAGCCTTGATCCCGCAATGCTTGCAGAAGCGATGTACGGCGATGCCGGTGCCGAAGCGATAATCCGTCAACGCATCCTCGCCGCGCAACAGGCGAAAACGCGAGCGCGGCACGATCAGATGCAGGAAACCGGTCTTGCTGCAGATCGAGCAGTTGCAGTCGAGCGCGTCGATGACCGCAGGCGCATGGACCTCGAACGCAACCGCACCGCAATGGCAGCCGCCGCTGTGTATTGCCAGCGGCGGTGATCCATCACTTGTGGCCGTGTCCATGGTTGTCGTTGCCATTTCCGTGATCGTGGCCCTTGCCGTGGCCCTTGTCATCAGATTGGTCGTTGCCGCCATCCATGTCGTTGCCTTTGCCGTGTCCGTGTCCGTGTCCGTGTCCGTTCTCATCGTAGCCGTGCTTGTATTTCATGTCATGGCCGTGCGCGTACTTCACCTTGTATTTCGTCTTACCTGCGCCACGATCGTCCCAGCGCACGTGCTCATCGCGATCGACCACGATCGGGTGGCCCCAGCGGCCATAGCTGCCGGCCATTCCGTTCTTGAGCGCGAAGAATTCCCGCGAGCCCGGCCTGATGCCCAGCCGCTGCGCGGTCACGCCCCAGCCTTGCCCGCGGTCGCGATCGTGTTCCTCGACGATCTCCGAACACGGACGACCCATCGAATGCGCCAGCGCGCAGGCGTAATACACATCGCCCGGCGACCAGCGCCGCGTGACCAGCAACTCGGTCACCAGCGGGCGCGGCGCACCGTAACTGGTCACCATCTCGTTGACGAACGGATCGCGGTATCGATTGCCGTAGTCGTTGATTTCGCCGAGGCGGTTGTCCACCCACACATCGCCGGTGCGGACGTTGTAGCCGATGGTCTGCGCGCCGGCGCCGGCGGCAAGACCCAGTGCGACGGCGGCGGTCAGGACAATCAGGGAATGGCGCATGGTCTGGCTCCGTTCTGGTTTCATCCAGTGTGCATGGTGGCGATGAACCGGTTCGCAATTGCGCCGTCGCGGTTCAGCAGCGGTTGTCGGCTTGCGGTGCGCCGAGCGTCGCCGAATCGCCGACAGCCGGCGCGTCGGCTGCATGCCATCGGCGCAGGATGATCGTAACCCCTTCACCGCGAGTCGCACGTTACAGGCACGCAAACAGGAGGTGGACCATGGTACGCACCGCAACCCGTTGGCCGTCGGAACGGCCGCATCCGGATCCGATCCGCGTCGCCGCGTTCAGCATATCCATCGCGCTGAACATCGCAGCCCTGGGGCTGCTGATGAGACCCCCGGAATTCACCCTGCCGACCCCACAAGCCGACACGCCGCCGATCACCATCATCACGCCCGAGGTAAAGCAAATCCTGCCGCCGGTGCCCGTCAAGCAAGAGCACGTGCAGCAGAACCACGTCGTGGCGCAACAGATCCAGCACCAACAGGCAGTGGTCCTGCCTGCCACGCCGATGAGTATCGATCCGATCGTTCCGCAGATCACCGATAACGGCGCTCATCGCGAGATCGTGCTGCAGACGCCGGTCGAGGCCAGCCTCAACCCGATCGAATCGCCAGCGCCAACCTACCCGCGCGATGCGCTGCGCGAAGGCATCACCGGCACGGTCGAGCTCGAACTGCTGGTCGGCGTCGATGGCCGCGTCGTGGACGTGCGGATTACGCACAGCAGCGGCAATCGCCAGCTTGACAACGCCGCGCGCGACCAGGTGCTGCGCAACTGGCGCTTCCAGCCGGCGCTGCGCGACGGCATCCCCGTGCAGGCGCTGGGCCGCGTGCCGATCGTGTTTACGCTGGATGGGCGTTGAGGCGTATGTGCTGACTTGACCTTGCGCGCACGATCCAAGTGCGCGCAAGGGTTGCAGGAACGTGGCCTAGAGTGTGGTTCCAACGACCTGCGTAACCAGCTTGACCTGACTGTCGAGCGCGAGCGGTCGGGTGAGCGGCATCGGTTCATCGTTGGCGACATGCTCCTTGGCCACGCGCATGCACGGCGTTGGATTCACGCAAAATTCGACCGGTATCTTGATCTGTGCCGTCACCGCACGGCCACCAACTACTTCAGGCCGGAAGCGCCAGGTTTTCGCCATCTCGATCACTGCTGTTTCAAACATTTTGTCGGTGGCGTGATCCTTGCCGTTCGTCGTGCGAATGCCTGCAATCTCGATCCTGGCCGGCACTCCGTCCACGCCTACAGAAACGACGGCAATGACACTCGCCTCGGTCTCCTCGCGCAGCGCATCATTCGGGTATTCGGGTGGAGGCGCCTTGGTCGTGACCGTACCCGTATGCGCATCCAGGATGCGGAGTGCATAGGTTCCATCGCCGGTTTTCAGCGTTTGCAGATGTAGGGACAGCGTCGTCTCGGTCGCCATTGGCACGCCATTCACGCTGCCGGGTACGAACGACCAGGTGCGGATCACTGGCGCGAGTTTCTGCGCGATCGGATCGGAGTCGCCGTTCTTGCCGTTGAATTCCAGCGCGGTCACCTTGCCACTTGCGTCCAGCGACAATCTCGCGTCGCACCAGAGATCGAGGCGGTCGGCTTGCCTTGCAAACGCACTACCGCACAACGCAATCAGCCATACGGCGATCAACAAAACGGTCTTGCGCGACATCGGGATTCCTTATTTTCGCGTTCGGTTGATTATGGCGTGGCGCGATGGTGGCGATAGCGCACGACCATCAACCCGCCCAGGTACGCGACATAGTAGCCGAGCAACACGGCGAGCAGTCCGTAGGTCAACGGGCTTTGGCCGGCGGCGGGCGGTGGTTGGCTGCCGATGCCCGCTGCGCCGCCGAGCACTGCGTAGCGATACACGAGCCGGCCGATCAGCAGCAGGCTCAACGCAGCGCCGATGTACGGATGCGGATAGTAGTAATCGCCGTCGGTCGTCCACTCGAAACGCGTCAACCGCAGATTGACCACGCCGATCGCGGCGCCGGCGATCAACCCTGCGGCGATCGGCAACGCGAACACCGGTTTCGCGAATGCCAACACGAGCAGCGCCAACGTCACCACACCCAGCAAGACCAGCCGCGCGACCTGGCGCTTCGGCGTGAACGGTTGTTTCCCGAACTGACGGCTCACGCGGCGGTACATCATCCAGCCGATCAGCGGGATGGTCATCAATGGCGCGAGGTTGGGCGTCGGCATGCGTCACTCCAGGTTCGAGAAATGGTTGCAGATGGTACGCGCGAATCCGGCAGGCCCGCGTGCGCGTTACGCCTTCGGCGATTTCCTGATTCGTCCGATCAGCCACGCGAAGAAACCGATCAACAAGCCGATCACGGCGCCGATGACCGCGGCGCGACCCACGCCATGGAACAATCCCCATGACGTGCTCACGCTCGGATCGTTCGGATTCAGCGACATCGTCTGGTCGACCAATGCATCCAGCCGCGCGTGCAGATCGGCGATGGCGGCATCGGACGTCGAGGTGCTGTAGGCGTAGATGAAGATCAACCTGTTGCGCACCACCGCAAACGCGCCCGCGACCGCAATGGTCGTGCTCACGGTCTGCCCGCCGCTGTTCATCTGCATCGGCACCAACACTCCGTATTCGACGCTCATCGGCGTCTCGCGAAAGATGGCCGGCGCACCCATCTGGCCGAAGCTCCTGCTCACCGACTGTCCCGCGGCGGCGCTCATGCGCGCACTGCTGTCGGTGTCCTTTGCAGCCAGCGCATTCATGTCGAGCTTGGTCATGCCCGCGGTGAGCTGGGGCTTGTTCTCGTTCCATTCGTCGATACCGATCGGGCGCGTCTCCATCTCGCGCATGACCTGCACTTCGTAGTACGGCCCATTCGCGATGCCGGTGGTGTGCAAACGGTCCAGGTCGGCCGGCGTGATGAACACCTCGACCAGCCGGTTCGTCGTTGGCAATGCCGCCTGCACGAAAGCGAAAAACTTCGGATCCGCCGAACTCGCCCGCACATAGCCGGCTTCGGACGGAAACTGGATCGTGGTATCGCCGATGGTCAGCGGCGCCGGATCGGCGTGAGCCATCGGAATCATGGCCAACAGCAACAGCACAGCAAGGAATTTCATGGCTCTCTCCCCAAGACCCCATGATTGCTTGATCGATTTGCGAATCCGGCTTGCCTGTCTAGCCTACTCGTTGTGAGCCCCCGTTGCAGCGGTCGATTGCGACGTTCAATGCCGTTT
>JANXZP010000029.1 GCA_025355485.1 Pseudomonadota bacterium | reverse complement strand
GTCGCACCGGGAAACAGGTTGGTCTGCTGCGAACCCCACACCATCGTCGCGCCGAGATCCTCGTTGATGCCCGGGGTGAATTCGATCGCCGCGGCCTTCAGGTGTTTCTTCGCCTTCCACAATTCCAGGTCGAAACCGCCGAGTGGCGAACCGCGATAGCCGGAGATGAAGCCGCCGGTGTTCAAGCCCGCCGCGCGGTCGCGTAATTGCTGCATCAGCGGTAGCCGCACCAGCGCCTGCACGCCGGACAGGAAGATCCGGCCGCGTTCACGCGTGTACTTGTGGTCGAGGCTGTAGTCGCGGTCGAGGGCGGGCATGGCGGACATGGGAAATCTCACGCGGAGGGCCGGGTCCGGAAGTGGCGCGGCGGGGTACGGCATTGCATCGAAATGATAACAGGCAGGCCCGTTGCGCCCTTCCTGAGCACCGCCAGGACTGGACTTCCGGCACGGGACGGCGGCGCGGCTTGCTGCGATGGTGCGGCATGCACCAACACGAGCCGGGGAGACGCACATGTTCGAACGCAAACGCTGGCCTCTGGCCACTGCTTTGGCATCGACAGTTTTGTATCTTGCGCTGATGACGACAACCCATGCAGAGACCACGCCAACGACCGCAGCGGCCGATGCGCAGCGCCATCCGTGCCGAGATCGCGCGGAATCGCACCAGGTCGAGTTCTGGATCGGCGACTGGGACGTGCACGTTGCCGACGGCAAGCCGCTCGGCGTCAACCACATCACCCGCGACCTGGAGGGCTGCGTGTTGCGCGAATCATGGACCGGCGCGCACGGCGGCAAGGGCACCAGCGTCAATTTCTACGATCCGGCGAGCAAGCACTGGCACCAGGTATGGACCGACGACAGCGGCGTCATCACCCACTACGTCGGCGAGCTGCGCGATGGCGCGATGCGTTTCCGCGCCGAAGGTTTCGGCGATGCCGATGGCGTGAACCACCACCGCACGATGGACTTCATTCCGAGATCCGACGGCAGCGTGCGCCAGTGGTTCCAGGATTCGGACGACGGCAGGACCTGGAAAACGACGTTCGACGGAATCTACGTCCGCGCGGTGAAGTGAACGCGGGCGATCAGCTTTCGCGTTGGCGGAACGAGCAGTTGAATGCGACCGTGATGCGCTCGCCCTCGCCGTAGAACGGCAGCACGTGGTGCAGCACCCCTGACGGGAACAGGATCAATTGTCCAGGCACCAGATCGAAGCCATAGCTCGCACGCTGGTAAGGCTCGCGCAGGAAGACATTCCCGGGATCCAGATACATGCTGTTGATGCTGTGCGGATTGATGAAATTCAGCCGACCGCTGCCCGGCTGGTCGGCGTCGTTGCGGCCCGGGCTGACGCAGTACACGCCCGACCACGAAGCCATTGGATGGTTGTGCACGCCGAAGTGGCCGTTGCGACGCGTGATATGGAACCACGCATCCGTCGCGACGTCGATCTTGCGCAACGTGGCAAGGTTGTAACCATTGAGTTCGCCGATAACACGCATCAGGTTCGACAGGCAGAATTCGCTGAGCTGCGCGATGCACGCCTCGGGCCAGTGGAACAGGTCGAAATGGCTTTCGAACAATTGCGCGTTGCGCACTGTGTATGGATTCGGGTTCGCGTAGCGCGCGCCTTCGGCTTCGCGCGCGATGAACAATTCACGCAGCGCTGCGTTCAGGACATCGGGTTGCGGATGCTGGGCGAAGGCGAACGGTAGGGCGAACATCGCGGTGGTGGCGGCGGGCATGCGCAGTTATCGACTGTGGAATCCGACTCGCAGGATACGCCCGTAGCGGCCGCGGTCGAAACGTCGCGGCCGGCTGGCGACTTGTCGGGTTAACGCAGCGCAGCGTAGAGTCCGACGACAGACCCGGGGGAAGGCGATGCAATACTCGAACTTGCGCGTACTGCTGGTCGAAGACCATGCGTTCCAGCGCCGGCTCGGACTGCGCCTGCTCGAAGACTTGGGCATCGGCGAGGTGATCGAAGCGGCCGAGGGCTTCGAGGCGATGGAGATGCTGCGCTCGATGCCTACCCCGCCCGACGTCGTGCTGGTCGACCTGGACATGCCGGGCATGGACGGGGTGGAGTTCATCGGTCTGATAGCGCAACACAAGCTGGCGCCGGCGATCGCGGTGGTAAGCGCGATGGACGTCGCGCTGCTGCACGCCGTGCAGATCATGGCGCAGGCGTCCGGTCTGCGCGTGCTGGGCAGCGTGGAAAAACCGCTTTCGGCCGCCAAGCTCACCCACGTGCTGTCGCTGCTGGACTCCACGGCGGGCGTGAGCGCGGTCGCTCCGGAGGTACAGGTCAACGTTGAACAGTTGCGGCAGGCGCTCGCCGACGGCCACATCGTGCCGTACTTTCAGCCGCAGGCCGAATTCAGCAACGGCAAGATCGTCGGCGTCGAGGCCCTGGCGAGGTGGGTCCAGCCGAATGGACAGGTGCTGCACGCGGCTAATTTCATACCGCTGATCGAAGCGCACGGCATGATCGAGCAGCTTACCCAGCACATGCTGGTCGAAAGCTGCGCATGGCGGAAACGCTGGGTGCAGCAGGGCCTGCGGATCAAGGTCTCGGTCAACGTCTCTGCGCAGAACCTCACCGGTCCTGAAGTCGCCGACCGCTACGAAAACGTCGTGCGCAGCCACGGCATGCGGCCGGAAGACATCGTGCTGGAGATCACCGAGAGTTCGGTGATGAGCGATACCGCGCGCGGACTGGCGATGCTCGCGCGGCTGCGCCTGAAGGGTTTCGGATTGAGCGTGGACGATTTCGGCACCGGCTATTCCTCGCTCGCGCAGCTCTCGCAGATTCCGTTCACCGAGCTCAAGATCGATCGTGGCTTCGTGCATCGCGCGCCCGAGCAACCGCGCAAACTCGCGATGATCGAGACCAGTCTCGATCTCGCCCGCAAGCTCGGCCTGAAAGTCGTCGCCGAAGGCATCGAGACGATCGAGGAATGGCAATTGCTCGCGCAACTGGGCTGCGATTTCGCGCAGGGCTACCTGATTTCGGCCGCGGTGCCGGGCGAGCGCCTGACCGAGGCGATCGAACACTGGCGCCAGACCAAGCACTGATCAGAGCACAGACCCAGGTGGCCTTGCTCCGCGGCAAATCCAGCATCCGCCTGCAGTTGCTCGGCTTGTTCGGCTTGCTGATCTTGGCCGGTGCCGGCGTGCTGGGGCTCGATGAGTGGGAACGCCGTCAGCACCAGCAGACCCTGAGCGCGCTCGGCGACGAAACTCTGGTGAGCCTGCGCCGCATCCAGGCGATATCGGACAGCTACGGGCTGGACGATATCGGCACCGTGTTCCGCGTGCGCAATTACCTGATGAGCTGGGACGACGGCATCGTCACGGTGGATGCCGCGCGGCAGCGCGTCGACGACGAATGGGCTTTGCTCGAGGCCTCGCCGCGCACTCCCGAGGAAACGGCGTTGCTGGCCGACATCGCTACCGCGAGGGTGCGCGCCGATCATGCGGTTGCGCGACTGCACGCGATCCTGCAAAGCCGCGACATCAAGGCGCTCGGCCACTTCGCCGATACCGAACTGTTTCCGGCGATGGATCCGGTCACCTTGCGTATGCAGCGGTTGGGGACGCTGGTACTCGCGCGCGGTCGACTGCAGGTGCGCGAGGAGAACGATCGCGCGCTGTTCGCCGGCGAACTGCGGATCGGCCTGAGCCTGCTCGCGTTGCTGGTATCGGCGTGGCTCGCCAGCGCGGTGCTGCGCAACATCTATCGCGGGGTGGAGTCGCTGACCGCGCTGACCGGGCAGATGCGCCGGCACGATTACACCGCGCAACCCAGATATCGTCCCGAGGGCGACCTGGGCGAGGTGCTCGACGGTTTTCTCGCGCTACGCAACGAGGTGCGCGCTTCCGAAACCGAACAGGCCGCGTTGCTGGCGCGCAACGAGCAGGTGCGCGCGACCCTGGCGCGCAGCGAGGAGTTTTCGCGTTCGCTGTTCACCGCTGCGGAGGTGGCGGTGATGTCGGTCGATCTCGACGGCCGTTTCAGCAGCTTCAATCCCTACGCCGAGCAATTGTCCGGCTACAAGGCGAGCGAGATGATTGGCCAGCGCAATGTCGCGCGGCTGCTGCTGGCCGACGAGGCTCGCGACATGGCCGAGCGACTGGGCGCAGCGTTGGGGCGCACCGTGCATCCCGACGCACGGATGATTCCGCTGCTGCTCGAACTCGGCGTGCAGGCGCAGGAATGGACGCTGGTACGCAAGGACGGTGTGCGCGTGCCGGTGCTGCTGGCAACCTCGGCGATGCACGACGAGGGCGGCGAGGCCATCGGCCACCTCGCCATCGCGACCGACCTGACCCGGATCAAGCAGCTCGAGGACGCGCTGCGTTCGAGCGAGATCGCCGCGCGCGACGCGAGCAAGACCAAGAGCGATTTCCTTGCCGCGATGAGCCACGAGATCCGCACGCCGATGATCGGCGTCACCGGCATGCTCGAAGTGCTCTCGCATGGCGTACTCGATCACGACCAGCGGCGCACCGTGCACATCATCCAGCAGTCCGCGCAATCGCTGTTGCAGATCATCGGCGACATCCTGGATTTCTCCAAGGTCGAAGCCGGCCGCTTGGAATTGAGCGCCAGCACGATCAGCCTGCAGCACCTGCTGCGCTCGACCATCGCGAATTATTTGGGCGCGGCGTCGAGCAAGGGCCTTGTGCTGAACTGCGAGATCGATCCGCGCGTCGCGCCGGCGCACGTCGCCGATCCGTTGCGACTGCGGCAGATCCTGTCGAACTTCCTGTCCAACGCGCTGAAGTTCACCGAGAACGGATTCGTGCTTGTCGCGCTGGAGTGGCGCGGTGCGGAAGCCGGCGCCGAACAACTGTGCATTCGCGTCACCGACACCGGCATCGGGGTGACCGCCGAACAGCAGGCGCGGCTGTTCCAGCCTTTCAGCCAGGCCGAGGGCAGCACCACGCGCAAGTACGGCGGCACCGGGTTGGGGCTGGTGATCTGCCGGCGGCTGGCCGAATTGATGGGCGGCGAGGTCACGATGGAAAGCACCTCCGGCGCGGGTACCACGATGCGCCTGCTGCTGACCTTGCCGCGCGGCAATCCTGCCGATGTGGACACCAGTGCGGATGCGCCGCCGCCCGCGCCGCTATTTCAGCCGCGCGCCATGCCGGATTCGCGCCAGGCCGAAGCCGAACGCAGCCTGATCCTGCTGGTGGACGATCATCCGACCAACCGGCTGGTGGTCGCTCGCCAGCTCCAGTTGGCCGGTTACGCCAGCGAGTCCGCCGAGGACGGCGTCGAAGGCCTCGAGCGCTGGCGCAGCGGACGATATGCGCTGGTGCTGTCCGACGTGCACATGCCGCGCATGGACGGTTACCAGATGACCCGCGCGCTGCGCGAGGAAGAAGCGCGCGACGCCAGGCCGCGCACGCCGGTGATCGCCCTCACCGCCGCGGCGCTCAAGGGCGAAGCCGAGCGCTGCCTCGCCGCGGGCATGGACGATTACCTGTCGAAGCCTGTGAGCATTTCGCAACTCGCGGCGTGCATCGAACGCTGGTTGCCGCACATCGCGATGAGCGCAAAGCAGACCGTCGCGCTGCACAAGGCGGCAACGCCGGCCGCGCCGTTGCCGCAGGCGCAGGGCGAGCCGGTGCCATTGGACGCGAGTGTGCTCGATGCATTGACGGGCGGCGACGGCGAGCAGTCGCGGCTGGTGTTGCAGGACTACCTAGCCACCACCGCGACCGACCTGCAAGCCGCGCGGCGCGCACGCGAGGCCGGCGACTGCGTGCAGCTCGCGCGCGAAGCGCACAAGATCAAGGGCGCCGCGCTGCTGGTCGGCGCGACCGAACTCGCCACCGCCGCCGCCGCGCTGGAGACGGCCGCGAAAGCCGCCGACTGGCCGTACATCCTGCCGCTGGGCACCGACCTTGAAACCGCCGCCGAACGGCTGCGATTGCATATCGTGCAGACCGCATAACGCGAGGCCGCGCGCGCCTTCGCGTATTCAGAACATCAACTGCGCGCGCAGCTCGAAAATCTTCGGCGACAGTTGCAGGCCGCTCCTGTCGGCCCACGCGCGCACGTAATTGCCCTGGAACTTGAAATGTTCTGTCAGGTACCAGTTCGCGCCGATGGTCCAGTCGTGTTCCTTGCCACCGTGGATCGTTCCTGAATCGAGATCGAGTTCGCTATAGCGCAGCAACAGTTCCACCGCGCCGGCCTTCGAACGCGGCTTGAGGTTGCCGACATTGCCATTGGCGTACGGCCGCGATTCGCCGGTGACGACCCAGCTTCCGAACCCATAGAAGCCGTGCGTGTCCACGTCCGGCTTGCCACCGAAACGGGAGATGCGTTCGTCGAGATATTCGCCTTGCAGCGACCACGGCCCTGCTATCCACACGCCTTCGAGGCCGTGGCGATCGATATGGTCGACATTGGTTAGTGCGCCGGTATCGACCAGTCGCACCGTCATGAGTCCGGCTTCCGGAGTGCTGCGCACGCGCGCGCTTGGCTGGCTGGTCTTGCCGAGACCGTTCACGGTGCTGTCCGGATTCTCGCGCGATGCCGACACGCCCAGGTGCAGTACATGGCCGTCGGTCTTGATCGGCGTCCACGCGAGGCGAGCGGCGAGGGTGGTGCCGTCGTTGTCGCCCTGCAGGTCCTGTCCGAAGTAGTAGCCGATGTTCGCGACGTAGGCCGGTCGTTCCAGCGCCCAGTCGATGCCGGTGCGGCGGCCTTCGTACAACGCCTGCACGGGCAGCGACAATTCGAGGAAGCTGTCCGCGCGCGTGCCGGTCACGCCCTCGAATCCGACCGGCGTTTTCGAATAACCGATGCGGAACGCGCCAAAGTCTTTCCCGAGTAACGCCTTCGATTGCAGGCGCAGATACACATCGAGCCACGTCTTGCCCTGGAATTCGCGTGCGATGATGAAGTCGTACACGCCTTTCTTCCTGTGCGTGATGCCGAGTTCCTTGCGCCGACTGGTCGCCGCGTCCTCGAATCGGTGCGCGCCACCGGGCGGCGCGTCGGCGCTGAACGCGTTGCTGTCGTAGCGGTACGCGGCGGTCAGTCCGAGATCGGTGCCATCCGCAAACACGTAGTGCGTCGGCCAGTCGGCGCTGCGTGCTTCGGCGGCAAAAATGTACGCCAGAAAGGCGATGGTGGCGATTGGCGATGTCTTCGACATGGTTCTCCGCGTTATCCGCATTAATTCAGATAAAATTTATAGGATTTAACGGAAATCTGTCAATGCGAATTCGGCATCGCGTGCAAATCCACGGTTATAAGCGCAGGCGTGGCCAGGGCCTGCTAACGCTATCCGAGCAGGCCGCGCCGACCACCGGAAGCTGCAGCGCAAGGAAGAGCGAAGAAGTGTATGTCGATACACGACCGAGCGATGACGCGGCGATGCGGTTTCCGGTGACCGGCCCGAAGGGTTGCCCCTGTGCGACCGCCATGCGGCGTTGCGCGACTTGACCGTAAAATGACTACGGCGCTGCGTCGCGCGCCTTGCCTGACAGTCGCACAGGGGCAGCGCGACCAGCTCGGATAGCGTTAACAGGCCCTCGTCTGCGCTATCGTCTGCGCTCCATTGGAGCGACCCCATGAACCTGCCACTACGCACTGTCGTGTCGCCATCCCCTCCCGGCCTGTGCCGCGCGGCGGTCGTTGCGTGCGGTATCGCGTTAGTCTGCGCATCCGCGTCGGCCGCCGACCGCGTGACCGGCCGCACGTTTGCGACGCGCTCGGAAACCTACGCGCCGCACGTCATGGCCGCGACCTCGCAACCGCTGGTTACCCAGATCGCGCTCGATGTGATGAAGAACGGAGGCAGCGCGGTGGACGCGGCGATCGCGGCCGATGCCGCGCTCGGCCTGATGGAGCCGACCGGCTCGGGCATGGGCGGCGATCTGTTCGCGATCGTGTGGGATCCGAAGACGAAAAAACTCTATGGCTACAACGGCTCGGGCCGCTCGCCGAAATCGCTGACGCTGGCCGAGTTCCAGAAGCAGGGGCTCAAGGACGTTCCGTCGTACGGGCCGCTGCCGGTCTCGGTGCCGGGTTGTGTGGATGGATGGTTCGCGCTGCACGATCGGTTCGGCAAATTGCCGATGAAAGCGAACCTCGCGCCGGCGATCCGTTATGCGCGTGAAGGTTTTCCGGTCAGCGAAGTGATCGCGTATTACTGGAGCCTGTCGGTGCCGCGGTTGTCGAAGTATGCGGGCTTCACCGAACAGTTCACCCGCGACGGCCGCGGCCCGCGCACCGGCGAGATGTGGACGCGCCCGACACTGGCCGACACCTTGCAGAAGGTCTCCGATGGTGGCCGCGATGCGTTCTATAAAGGATCCATCGCGCACGTCATCGGCGACTACATGAAGGCGCAGGGCGGCTTCCTGTCGTACGAGGACATGGCCGCGCACCACGGCGAATGGGTCGAGCCGGTCAGCACGAATTATCGCGGCTACGACGTGTGGGAATTGCCGCCGAACGGGCAGGGCATCGCTACACTGCAGATCCTCAACATCCTCGAAGGATTCGATTTCAGCAAGATCGCGTTCGACAGCGCCGAGCACGTGCATCTGTTCGTCGAGGCGAAGAAGCTTGCGTTCGCCGATCGCGCGCGTTTCTACGCCGATCCCGATTTTGCGAAGACACCGGTCAAGGGCTTGCTGTCGAAGGACTACGCGGCCGATCGCCGCAAACTGATTTCGCTGGACAAGGCCGCACGCGTGGTTGCGCCAGGCACGCCGCCCGCACTCGATGGCGGCGACACGATCTACCTGACCACCGCCGATTCCAGCGGCATGATGGTCTCGCTGATCCAGTCGAACTACCGCGGCATGGGCAGCGGCATGACCCCGCCGGGGTTGGGTTTCATCCTGCAGGATCGCGGCGAATTGTTCGTGTTGAAGGAAGGCCATCCGAATTCCTTCGCGCCCGGCAAGCGGCCGTTCCACACGATCATTCCCGCGTTCGTGACGAAGAACGGCAAGCCGTGGCTGAGCTTCGGTGTGATGGGCGGCTCGATGCAGCCGCAGGGCCACGTGCAGATCCTGATGAACCTGATCGACTTCGGCATGAACCTGCAGGAAGCCGGCGACGCGCCGCGCATCCAGCACGAAGGCGACACCGAACCGAGCGGACAGAACACCGCGATGGGCGACGGCGGTGAGGTCGATCTCGAAACCGGATTTTCATACGAAACCATCCGCGCGCTGATGCGCAAGGGTCACAGCGTGCGCTATTCCGACGGCCCGTACGGCGGCTACCAGGCGATCATGGCGAATCCGAATGGCGGCTGGATCGGAGCCAGCGAGTCGCGCAAGGATGGGCAGGCGGCGGGGTATTGATGATGATTTCTCCTGTCATCGACCTTGCAATGGCCTGGATGCTTGCGGGCAATACAGTTACTACGCCGGCAACACCATCAGCGTCGATACATCAGCAGCCGGTGAAGCTTGAGCCCGCATCGAAAGCTAGCGACGAAATCGATCCACAATTGACCCTCGGGCAGCGGCTACGACTCGATGCGCATACGCGCTACCAACGCGAACTGGAACGATCGCTGCGCAACAGCGCATCGCCGAGGGATTGGGCGATTTCGGCGGTGCTGGTTCATTACGACGATCCAACATCGGTTGGCGCCAGCAGTCCCTCGCGTGCTGCGCTGCTGAGGAAGGCAGCAGCTGCCGCGCCGAACGATCGGCTGGTTCAATGGCTCTGGGCATCCCAGTCCGCGAGCGACAGCGGTTGCGACACCGGCCATCCATGCCCCGGACGTTCGATGGCGCTCGCGCATATCGAACCGGACAACGGGGCGGCATGGGTGCCGGCGATCGGAGAGGCTGCCGCGGCGGGCGATGCGGGCCGCATCGACAGAACGCTTGCGAAAATGGCGGCCGCGAATCGATTCGACGAGATGCTCAACGATTCGATGACCGCATTGCTGGATGTGGCAAGGCGTTACCCACCGCCGTTCGATCAGAATGAAAGGGTCGATGGAAAGTCCGTGACTACTGAAATGGCGCGGTTGAGCTTTGTTTTCGCGCAGGCCACGGCGATCACGATTCCGAACTATCGACACCTCGTAATCGCGTGCCGTCGCGACAAGCACCCCGAAGCCACGCTCGCCCATTTCGAGAACTGCGGAAAAATCGGTCGTCTGATGCTGACCCGTTCGGGTGCCTGGGTAAGCCGATTGATCGCGTGTTCCTTGCTAAGAGAATCTGGCATTGCTGGCACCACAGACGTCGAGAATGCGCGTACGGCGTTGTGGCAATACGAGCAATACGGAAAGTTGATCAAGCAGGAACAGGCAGGGCAGGCCTCCTTGGAATCGCTTCGCGAACAAGTGGGTGGGATGAGTGAAGTCGAGGCCAACCAGCGCGCGTTACGACATGCGAACTTTGCACCGATGCCGCCAACGGGATGGCGGCCGACGCGAGAGGGAAAGCCTGTCGATCTACTCGGCAGCCCGTTTCCAACGCCCGTAGACAAGCCCGCGGGGCACGCCAACGCGCCATGATCAACAACGCCCTCGACGTCGATTTCTGGAAAACCCAACTCGCGACGCGTAGCCGCGTGCAGATTCCGGATTTCCTGCAAGCCGATGCCGCCGAACTGCTGCGCGATTGCCTTGCGCATCAGGTGCCGTGGAGCTTGGCCGAGCGCAGCGATAACGCCGCTCCGCGCACGCACGGGCGCGAGCACGCGCTAGAAGATGCGGCGTATCGCGACGTTCTCGACACGGCGTATCGCAACGCGCGTGAGTCCTTTCAGTTCGTGTACGACAGCTACATGCTCGGGCGCGCGCGCAAGGAGGGCTGGGATCCGGATTTGCCGGTGCATGTGGTGCTGGAGTTCCTCAACAGCCCCGAGTTCATCGAGTTCGCGCGTTACCTGACCGGCGACACCGCGATCAACGCTGTCAACGCGCAGGCAACGCGCTATCGGCCCGGGCAATTTCTCACCCCGCACGACGACACCCACAGCGGCGAAGGCCGTCGCTACGCGTACGTCATCAACCTCACACCGCGCTGGAAAGCCGAATGGGGCGGGCTGCTGCAATTCCTCGACGAAAGCGGCAGCGTGATCGACTCGTTCATGCCGCGCTGGAATGCGCTGAGCCTGTTCCGCGTGCCTGCGCTGCATCACGTCAGCCTCGTCTCGCCCTGGGCCGGCGAGGATCGGCTTGCGATCACCGGCTGGTTCCTCGCGCGCTGAGCAGGCAGCGGGTGGCGTGGCAACTATATCGTTGACAGATATATCGGTTCACGACATAGTGACCGCAATCGGACACCTCCCGGAACCCGCATGACCACCGCCACGCCATCGAACCCGCTGACCCCGGCCATGCACCACATCCTGCTGGCGCTGCTCGAAGGCGACCTGCACGGCTACGCGATCATGCAATCGGTCGAGGCGCTCAGCAACGGCGCGCTGCGGATGGGGCCGGGCACGCTGTACGGAACGCTCAAGCGGCTGCTGGAACAGGGGCTGGTCGAGGAAACCGATGAGCGGCCGGATGCGGACAACGACGACGAACGCCGTCGCTACTACCGACTCACTCCGTCGGGACGCATATCAGTGCGCTCCGAGACCGCGCGCATGTCGCGCCTGGTGCGGTTCGCTTC
>JANXZP010000187.1 GCA_025355485.1 Pseudomonadota bacterium | reverse complement strand
CTGAGGTTGACGTACGGGGCGAGCAGGCCTTTCTTCACCCGGTCGGCGACGTAGCCGAGCAGCGCTTTCGAGCCGCCCTCGAAACCCTTGGCCTTGCCGACCGCGCCGGTCTGTCCGCGATACGCCTGCAGGATCGGCTTGATGTCGAGCGCGGTACCCATCGCGGCCTTGAACCAGCTCACGCTCTTGTCGCCCTTGGTCGCGGCGCGTGCACGCAGGTAATACAGGTCGCGCGGCAGCATGTAGGCGTAGGTGTTGTTCGCGAGCAGGTTGATGCGGTCGTAGATCGCGGTGTGGGTCTCGCCGGCTTCGATCATGCGTACCGCTTCGAGCGCGGTGATCGCCTGGCCGGAGAACAGGGTCTTGGTGTCGATCACGCGCATCTGGAAGATGCCCTTGAGGCCGGCTTCCTGGCGGATCGGGTGGTAGTAGCGCAAGATCTCGCGGCTCGCCATCACGCAGTTCTCGTGGATCGGGCTGCGCGTGGAGGTGATCGTCAGGCAGAACACGAAATCGAACTCGCGCACCAGCCGCGTGAGGAACAGTTCGCGGATCTGTTCGACCGTATAGGGCAGTGTCTCGGCGGCATGGCCGCGCTCGCCCAGGCTTTCGCGATAGAAGCGCAGGGTCGCCACCGGATCGCGTTCGTCCGAGAACGTGGTCTGGTCGATCCTCACCGCGATCGGCAGCACCACCACGTTGTGCTGGTCGAGGAATTCGCGCGGCAGGTCGCAGGCCGAGTCAACCGTCAGTCCGATACGCATGGCGTCCCCCTTGGAATACTGGCCGGATTTGGAGCAACAACTCTATTCATTTCACGAACGGCAGGCTTTGTCCAGCGCGCTGCGTCATGAAACGAAAAAGCCGCGATCGCTCGCGGCTTTTCGTGTTGCGATGCGGAATTTCTACGCCAGGCCAGCTTGCTTCATCACCTCGGTCGCGAAATCGTCGCCAACCGGCTTCTCGATGCCTTCGCCGACCGCCAGACGCTGGAAGCCCAGCACCTGCGCGCCGGCTTTCTTCAGCACGGCGTCCACCGTCGAATTGGTATCGAGCACGTAAGCCTGGCCGGTAAGGCACATTTCCGACAGCGCCTTGTTGAGCTTGCCGCCGATCATCTTCTCGAGGATCTCGGCCGGCTTGCCGGTGTCCTTGACTTGCGCGAGCGCGATGTCCTTTTCCTTCTTCACGATCTCAGCCGGCACCTGGTCGGGCGAGATGTACGGCGGATTCATCGCCGCGATATGCATCGCCAGGCCGCGTGCGAGTTCGACGTCGCCGCCCTTGACCTCGACCAGCACGCCGATGCGGCCGCCGTGCACATACGCGCCGACGTTGTGCGCGCTGTCGATGCGCGCCATGCGGCGCACCTGGATGTTCTCGCCGATGTTGGCGACCAGCCACTGGCGACCTTCCTCGACGGTTTTGTCGTACATGGTCTTCGCGTTCTTGAGCTCCTCGACGTCTTTCGCGCCGCTCGACAACGCGGTCTTGGCGACGACTTCGGTGAACGTGATGAAGTTGGCGTCCTTGGCGACGAAATCGGTTTCCGAATTCACTTCGACGAGCACGGCGTGGCCACCGTCCTGCGCCAGCACGACGCGGCCTTCGGCGGCGACGCGGCTGGACTTCTTGTCCGCTTTTGCAAGACCTGTGACGCGCAGGTGCTCCATCGCGGCTTCGATGTCGCCGCCTTTTTCGCTCAGTGCCTTCTTGCATTCCATCATGCCGGCGCCTGAGCGCTCGCGCAGTTCTTTCACCAGGGTGGCGGTGATTTCCATCGTTTCGACCTCTCGGATTGCGTAAGGACGCGCGTGGGCGCGTCCGGAATATGGGGATGCCGGCGCATGATTGCACCGGCGCATGACAACGCATGGCGGCCCGACAGGCCCGCCTGATGCGGATTACTCGGCGGCCGGCTTTTCGGCCTCGGCGGCGGCAGGCTTGACGGCGATCGCCGGACGGCGCGGCGGCGCGGGACGCCTGGCCGGCGGACGACGGTCGCGGTCGTTGCCCGGACGGCGCTCGTTCGGACCGGTGCGCTTCTTCTTGTCGTCGTTCGGGATCGGATTGCCCTCGGCGTCGAGCTCGACGAACTCGTCTTCGCTGCGACCGACGATCGGCGCGGCGGCCTTGCCTTCAAGCACGGCATCGGCGGAGGCGCGTGCGTACAACTGCACGGCGCGGATCGCGTCGTCGTTGCCCGGGATCGCGTAGTCCACCAGGTTGGGATCGTAGTTGGTATCGACCACCGCGATCACCGGAATGCCGAGCTTCTTGGCTTCCTGCACGGCGATGTCCTCGTGGCCGATGTCGATCACGAACAGCGCGTCGGGCAGGCGGTCGAGGCCCTTGATGCCGCCGAGCGAGCTGTCGAGCTTCTCGCGTTCGCGGCGACGTTGCAGGACTTCGTGCTTGACGAGTTTCTCGAACGTACCGTCGGTTTCGGCGGCTTCGAGTTCCTTCAGGCGCGACACCGACTGCTTGACGGTGCGGAAATTGGTGAGCGTGCCGCCGAGCCAGCGCTGGGTCATGTACGGCATGCCGCAACGGGTGGCTTCTTCCTTCATCGCATCGCGCGCCGAGCGCTTGGTGCCGACGAACAGGATGTGGCCGCGCTTCTGCGCGATCGCCGACAGGAAGTTCATCGCGTCGGTGAACAGCGGGACGGTCTTCTCGAGGTTGATGATGTGGATCTTGCCGCGGGCGCCGAAGATGTACGG
>JANXZP010000024.1 GCA_025355485.1 Pseudomonadota bacterium | reverse complement strand
ATGGCGCTGGATTATCTTGCCGATCCGGCTGCTTTCTCCGGTGAGTTCGACGCGGCTGCCGCACTGCCGGTCGGCATCAGCCGCAAACGGAATTGACCGCATGACGATGCTGCCGCCTCCATCGACGAAGAAACTCGGCCTCGTGATCGACCTCGACACCTGCGTGGGCTGCCACGCGTGCGCGGTCGCATGCAAGGAATGGAATGCGGGCGGCATCACCGGACCGCTGACCGACGAAAATCCGTACGGCAAGGATCCGTTCGGCGTGTGGTTCAACCGGGTGCACAGTTATGAAGTCGAGCCTGAAACCAGCGGCGATCCCGCGATGACGGTTCACTTCCCGCGCTCATGCCTGCATTGCGAAACGCCGGCCTGCGTGACCGTGTGCCCGACCGGCGCGAGCTACAAGCGCGCCGAGGATGGCATCGTGCTGGTCGACGAGGACAAGTGCATCGGCTGCAAATTGTGTTCATGGGCGTGTCCGTACGGTGCGCGCGAATATTCGGCGGTCGAAGGCGTGATGAAGAAATGCACGCTGTGCGTGGATCGCATCTACAACGAACACCTCGACGAGATCGAGCGCCAACCGGCATGCGTGCAGGCCTGCCCGACCCGCGCGCGCTACTTCGGCGATCTCGGCGATCCGGAATCGAAGGTCTCGAAGCTCGTCGCCGAACGCGGAGGACGCGACCTGCTGCCCGAACTTGGTTACAAACCCGTCAACAAATACCTGCCGCCACGGCCGCGGCGTGGCGCGGAACAATCTGCAGCTGGTGATGCGACGCGCGCGGATGAGAAACTCGACGCCGCCACGTTGCCTCCGTTGCTACGCTGGATCGACAGGGTGTTGTCGCGATGAATCCTGCCTTCTCGGTCATCTTCTTTACGGTCTTGTCCGGCGCAGGTTACGGACTCTGGTTCCTGACAGGACTCGATTTGATGTCGCATGGAATCGTGTGCGGCCGGCCCAGCATGCCGGACGCTTCAGGCGTCACCTTGAAGCTGTGCGGTTTTGGTGAGATGGGATCCTTCGCCTACTACGTCTTGCTCTCCGGCTTCGTGCTCGTCACGGTCGGATTGCTCAGTTCCGTCGGCCATCTAGGCAAGCCGCAGCGCGCATGGCGGGCGCTTTCGCAATGGCGAACCTCATGGCTTTCGCGGGAAGGCATCGTCGCATTGCTGACATTCCTGCCGTTCGTGGCGCTATGCCTGCCTGCATTTTGCCCTCATCTTTTGTTTGCTGCGGACGATGTCGTATTGCGGATTCTTGGAGCGTTGCTTGCGGCTGGTTCGCTGGCAGCCGTGTACTGCACTGCGAACATCTATGCGTGTCTGAAGCCGATTCCTGCCTGGCACAATCGCTATGTAGTGCCCGTGTACCTGCTGTTTGCGCTGGTTAACGGCTGTTTGTTGACAGCATGCTTTGTGCATCGTCAGTCGCCACAAATACTCCTAACTATCTTCGTTGCAGGCGTAGCTGCAACGGCTCTAGCAGTGATGAAACTTGCCTACTGGCGCGCCATCGACCGCATCGAACTGCCATCGCGCGAATCCGCGACCGCGCTGGAAGGCATCGGCACCGTCACGACGTTCGAGCGCCCCCACACCGAGGCGAACTATCTGACTCGCGAAATGGGCTTCGTGCTCGCGCGCAAGCACTCGCGCAAGTTGCGCGTCATCGCGCTGCTGCTGTTCGCTGGAATTCCGCTGCTTGCGCTGTTGATCGCATGGCTGATTCCGACCGCAGCAGTGTTCGCGTTATGCGTTGCCGCGCTGGCCGCACTCGCGGGCGCGTTCATCGAACGCTGGCTGTTTTTCGCCGAGGCGAAACACATGGTGACGCTGTACTACTGACAGCGTTCCGACCTGGGTTTCAATGCGCTGAAAAACGCGCAAGCAGCCTGTCGGCGCCAGCCGCGAGCAGGTTCACGGCGACGCGCAGACCCAATCCCCGTGGATCATCGGCGGCACCAGTCGCATCGGCACGCACCAGCTCACCGCTAGCAGCATCGCCGACCAACCCCTGCAACGACAGACCGCCGTCGGCGAGCGTTGCGTATCCGGCGATCGGCACGGTGCAACTGCCATGCAGGCGTCGGTTCATCGCGCGCTCGGCCTCGACGCAGGTGCGTGTCGATGCGTGATCGAGTACGCCGAGCAGCGCTCGCGTCGCGGCAGCGTCGTCGCGGCATTCGATCGCGATCGCACCCTGCGCAACGGCCGGCACCCAATCCGGTGCAATCAGTCGTTGGCGGATGCGATCGCCCAGACCGAGTCGCTGCAATCCCGCGCAGGCGAGCAGGATCGCGTGGTAATCGCCAGCGTCCAGCTTTTTCAGGCGCGTGCCGACATTGCCGCGCAGGTCTTCGATCAACAGGTCCGGCCGGCGTGCGCGTAACTGCGCCTGCCGCCGTAGCGACGACGAACCTACGCGCGCGCCATGCGGCAATGCGTCGAGGCTGTCCCATCGATTGCTGACGAATGCATCGAACGGATCGGCGCGTTCGAGCACCGCAGCCAGCCCGAATGGGCCGTCGAGTTCCATCGGCACGTCTTTCAGCGAATGCACGGCCGCATCGGCGCGACCCTCCTGCATCGCGACTTCGAGCTCCTTCAGGAACAAACCCTTGCCGCCGATATCGGACAGCGGACGATCGATGATTCGGTCGCCGCGCGTGGTCATCGGCACGAGCTCGACGCGCAACTGCGGATGCGCGGCGCGCAGCAGCGCGGCGACGTGTTCGGTCTGCCACAACGCGAGCGGGCTCTCGCGCGTCGCAAGGCGCAGCGTGGTGGTGTTCGTCATTTCACAATCGCCGCAGCCGATCGCGTAGTTGCGGCAGGCAGCGTCGGCTGACTTCCAGCGGCGTGGCCACGTTGCGCAGCACCACGTGCGCCTGGCCGTCGGCATCGCGACGCAGTTCGGTCAGCGCGCTCGCTGCGATCAGGCAGTTGCGGTGGATGCGCAGGAAGCGTTCGCCGAATTCGAGCTCCAGCGACTTCAGCGATTCCTCGATCAGATCCTCGCCATGCGCGTGGTGCACCGAGACGTATTTCTCGTCGGCCTGCAGGTAGACGATCTCGCCGACCGGAATCAGCCGCAGGCTGCCGCGCAGCCGCGCCGAGAGATGCGTGCGCGGCTTGCTGCGCGGCAGTTCCGGCGGACGCGGCGCATCCGGTCGCGAAGCGACGTAGCGGCGCGCGCGCTCGAGTGCGGCGGCGAGGCGTTCGGCGCGCACGGGTTTCACCAGGTAATCGACCGCGGCGGCCTCGAACGCCGCCAGCGCGTGCTCATCAAACGCGGTGCAGAACACCAGCGCCGGCGGCGCATCCAGCATCGCAAGGTGGTGCGCGGCTTCCAGCCCGTCCATCACCGGCATCGCGATGTCCAGCAGCAGCAGGTCGGGCTGCAAACGCGCGACTTCATCCAGCGCTTCGCGGCCATTGCCCGCTTCACCAACGACCGCGATATCGGCGTGTTCGGCGAGCATGGCGCGCAGGCGTTCGCGCGCGAGCGGCTCGTCGTCGGCGATCAGCACTTTCATGGGACGCTCTTCCTGCGTGCGTGCTTCATGCCTGTGTGTTTCATGTCAGGGGTAGTGTCAGCTCGCAGGCATAGTAGCCAGCGTCGTGGCGACTGACCATGCTCGCCGCGGTTCCGAACCGATAGCGCAGGCGATGCAGGATGTTCTGCTGGGCATGACCGTTGCCATGCGGGTCGTGCGCCGCATCGTTCGGGCACGGGTTGCCGACCGTCACCATCAACCGCGTGTCCTGCGTGCGCAGACCGATCGCGATCGTGCCGCCATCGCCGAGTTGCGCTATGCCGTGGATGATCGCGTTCTCGACCAGCGGCTGTAGCACCAGGCGCGGAAGTTTCAGGTCCCACGGCAGCGGTTCCTCGCGTTGCCATTGCACCCGCAAGCGATCGCCCAGACGCAGGGTTTCGATCGCGAGGAAGCGCTCCACCAGTTCGACTTCCTCGGCGAGCGTGGACTCGCCCTCGCCGGCACCGAGCGCGGCGCGGAACAGGTCGGACAAATCTTCCACCGCGCGCTCGGCCTTCTGCGGATCGCTGCGCACCAAGCTCGCGATCGTGTTCATGCTGTTGAACAGGAAATGCGGGCGGATGCGCGCCTGTAGCGATTCGGATTCGGCCTTGGCCTGCGCGCTCACCTGCTGCCGCCACTGTTCCTGCACGTACGCATAGCGCAGGGCGACCGCGCCGATCAGTCCGGCCAGCGCAGCGCAACGGATCACGAAACGCAGCGGATCTGCGATTGGCGCGCCGAGCAAATGCAGACCGAGGTTGATCTGGTACAACAACCACGCGCCCAGCGCGGCGACCGCCACCGGCACCAGCCACGCCAGCAGCGCGCCCGGCAGCAACCGCAATCGCGACAGCGCGCCGCGCAACTTGCACAACAGCAACGCGCTGGTCAATCCGGTCCACTGCGCGAACAGGCTGGCGGTGCCGAATGCCCAGACTTGCGCGCGCTCGTTGTCGAGTGGCGCGAACGCGAGCACCAGCACGACCAATTCGGCGCTGACGATCACCGCGAACAAGGTCGGCAATCGGCAGAAATCCGGAACCCATAGCTGTGTCGGAGCGCGCATGACGCGAGTATCGCTCAGCCGACGCTCGCGAAGCGCGCGCCGAGCCACATCGTCAGCGCCTGGATTTCGGGCGGACACACTTGGTGCGCCATCGGATAGCTGTGCCATTCCACGTCCATGCCCAGCGCCTGCAACGCGTCGCGACTGTTGCGGCCGAGCAGTTCGGACACCACCGGATCGAGGCTGCCGTGCGCCATGAACACCGGCGTCGTGCGCGCGGCCTGCGTGCTTTCGGCGATGCTGTTCGCCGCCAGAGGCAGATATGTGGATAACGCGACCAGTCCCGCCAGCGGTTGCTCGCGACGCAATCCAGCCGCCAGCACGATCGCGCCGCCCTGCGAGAAACCCGCGAGCACGATCCGCGATGGCGGAATCCCGCGTTCGCCTTCGCGCGCGATCAGCGCTTCCACCTGCGCCATGCTCTGGCGCACGCCGGCTTCGTCTTCGCGCCGATCCAGCTCGAATCCGGCAATGTCGTACCACGCGCGCATCCGCATGCCGGCGTTGACCGTGATCGCGCGCACCGGCGCGTGCGGAAACACGAAGCGCAGCGCCGGCCAGCCACGCCGCAGCAGTTGCGGCACCAGCGGCGCGAAGTCGTTGCCGTCGGCGCCGAGGCCATGCAGCCACAGGATGGTCCAGGCCGGCTCGGGGCCGGTCTGGGTTTCGATGCAGTCGAGCAGGTTGCTTGAGGTCATGGATCGATCGCGTCCGAAAGGGCGCCACAGTAGCGCAATGCGCGGCACGCGGCGAACGCGATGATGTCGACCGAGGTCTTTACAGCATCGGCCTCGCGGTGCATGTTGGCAGCGTCGACTCGATCCTGGAGCACGCCATGTCAGCCCGCGTCGCCCGATTCGCGATTGCATTCGCCCTGATCCTGCTCGTCAGCGGCCCCGCAGCGGCGACCTCGCGCGATGACGAAGCGCGCGCCGCCGAAGAACGCGCGCTGCGTGCGCAGATCGATCGCATGGACAACGACCTGCAGTCGCTCGAATCGCAGTTGTACCGACTCGAACACGATCCGGCCGCCGATCCGGCGCGCGCGGACAAGCAGCGCGCCTTGCGCACGCAGATCCACGGCTTGGATCACGACCAGGAATTGCTCGAGGAGCGCCTGCGCTCACTCGAGAACCAGGACGCGCCCGCCGTGCAGGATGCGCGCAGGAAGGCCGAGATCGCCGCTCAAGCCAGGCCCGAGGCGGCAAGTCCACCGACGCCCGGGCAGATGAGTCCGCCACCACCTCTGCAACCTGCTGCTCCGCCGCCCCCTGCGCCGCCACCCCAGCTCGGCCCGACCCTGCGCCAGCCCGCCGACCCTGCACCGTACGAAAAAGCGGCCGCCGGCTACGTCGGGATGTTCCGCTACAACCCGGGCCGCTGGGTACCCGTCGGCACGCGCCAACTCGCGGTGTACAACACCTACGACGAGGCCTACCTGCTGGACTTCGCGAGCGCATGCCCTGGCCTGCTGAGCGCCGATCACATCAAGATCGAGAACTTCTCGACCAAGGTCGTGATGAACAGGGATGCGGTCATCGCCGACGGGCAACGCTGCCTGATCACCGGCATCCGCGAGCTCAACACCGTTCGCTTGCCACGCTGAGCGCGCAGGGTCACACGATCAGCGGATCCGGGTTTCCGCTATCTCTTCGCTGCGCGTAATTGCCTGGTTTGCAGGTGGCGCGAAGGTTTGCTTTCGGCCAGAAGAAGATATTCGCGGCGACTACGAAAAAAAGGCAATTCAGACCTGCTTGCTTCAAATGAAGCGGCGCTTCCGGCGTGATGGGGCGAATAAGAAGCCGACGATAACGAAAACCCCTGCGGCTATCCGCACCAGAAGATGATCCAGATGGAAGGAATAGGCCTCATCAGGCGCCATGGTGGCGTTGAGCGTCGGGTTCAAGGGGTCGTAGTTCACCGAAAATTGGTAGCCCGGCTTGATTCCGTCGCAAGGCGTATCAAGCCAATAAGTATTTCCAGAGTACTTCCTTCCTTTCACCTCGAATTCGTACTTGACCTCGTTGTGATTCCAGCATGCGGTCGAGGTAGCGCTGGCCGTAGTAGTCGCATGACTGTCGACGAGCTGCTTATACCCGCCCACACGGTTATCGCCAGTCAAAGCAATAACGACAAGGACCAATACAGTCATGACGTATTGCGAAGGTCTCTTCAGCATTAACACTTAGTAGATCCAGAAATTAGGAACCACATGATGAATGGTCAGTTGCGCGGTGGCGCCTGTCAATTACGCGACTCAGCAGGCGTGACGAACGAATGTACACAAATGGTCGATTTGCGACATCCAAATTGATCAACACCGAAGCGTCAATCACTGCTGG
>JANXZP010000204.1 GCA_025355485.1 Pseudomonadota bacterium | reverse complement strand
TGCTCGATGACGTGTTGCGGATTGCCGCAACAAGCTAAAGCGATTTGTCGCCTATTCTGCGAAACATAGCGCTTTCTGCACCGTGCCGTTATCGATGTAGAGCCACTTGCAGTTGAGGGACGCTGCTTTTGTAGCCAACCGCGTGCTGGAACATATTCCGGACATCTTCGTTCCGATTGGATAGGCATATTCAACGGTACTGACCTTGGCAACTCCTCCACGCGTCTTCATCGGGTCTGGCTTCAATGGATCTCCGGGTACTGCACAAATACCTTCGCAGCCAGAGGTATTCCTGCATTCCTTTCCAGCGTCGGTCGTATTCCATTCGCACTGGAGATCAAGCCCGCTGAATCCATAACTGGCCAAATGCCCACCTTGCGCGGAGCAGGTCTGTGCGAACCGATCCCGGCGCTCTTCGAGGGTCATTCCCCGATGTGAAGCACAGCCCTGAACAGCGAGTGCTCCGGCGTAGAAAAGAAGCCATCCGACTGAACGTGCCGGGCTCATGGTGTCAATGCACCTGGCAACTTGACCAAGGCAGCGCACGAACTTCGGGTTTTGATTGCAGGATTTTCTGGATCTGTAGTACCAGCGGCGCGACTTCTGCGGGTGGGGTGTTCGATCCATCGCGTCCGCAGTCCCAGCGCACGTCGTTGTGCAGCGCGCCGGATTCGATGTGCAGTCGGAACGCCGCGCAGTGCGCCGGCTGGTCGCTGGGGTCGGACCAGTCCGTGCGCAGGTTGGCCGGCACGCGGTAGAAACCGGTCTTGTCCGCCTGCTTGAGGATCGATCCCATCTCGGAATTGCCCAGGTGCACCTGCGCGTCGGAGTCGCGTTCCGCGCACATGTCCTGGTGGTAGATGCCGGTCACAGTCGAAAACTTCGTCAAGCCGGTGTCGTATTCCACTACGCCGACGACGGGCTGCTTCGAGAAATGCGGGACGTGGATGTGCGAGCACGCAGCGAGTGCGAAACAGACGGCAGCGACGGCAATCCTTCGCATGGCGCTCAACACTCGATAACGTTGACAGCCAGTCCGCCGCGACTGGTTTCCTTGTACTTGTCCTGCATGTCGCGGCCGGTATCGCGCATGGTCTTGATGACCTTGTCGAGGCTGACGCGGTGCTTGCCGTCGCCGCGCAGGGCCATGCGGCTCGCATTGATCGCTTTCACCGCGCCCATCGCGTTGCGTTCGATGCACGGGATCTGCACGAGCCCGCCGATCGGATCGCAGGTCAGGCCGAGGTTGTGCTCCATGCCGATCTCCGCCGCGTTCTCGACCTGGCCGAGCGATCCGCCAAGTGCGGCGGTAAGACCGCCCGCAGCCATCGAGCACGCGACGCCGACCTCGCCCTGGCAGCCGACTTCGGCGCCCGAGATCGAGGCGTTTTCCTTGTAGAGGATGCCGATCGCGCCGGCAGTGAGCAGGAAGTCGAATACGTTTTCTTCCGACGAACCAGGACAGAAACGGTCGTAGTAGTGCATCACCGCCGGCACGATGCCGGCCGCGCCATTGGTCGGCGCGGTGACCACGCGTCCGCCGGCGGCGTTCTCCTCGTTCACTGCGAGCGCATACAGGTTCACCCAGTCGAGCACGGTGAGCGGGTCGCGCATCGCGGCTTCCGGACGTTCGCTCAAATCGTCGTGCAGGGTCGGCGCGCGACGCACGACATGCAGGCCGCCGGGCAAGGTGCCGGCGTTGCGGGTGCCACGCGCGACGCAGTCCTGCATTGCGTTCCAGATCGCGCGCAGGCCGTCGGTGATTTCCGTGTCGCTGCGCCAGACGCGTTCGTTGGCGAACATCAACTCGGCGATGCTGATGTTGTTTTTCGCGCAGAGCGCGAGCAGTTCATCGCCCGATGCGAACGGATAAGGCAGCACGGTGGTGTCGGCGACGATGCGATCGTGGGAGGCGTCGTCCTGGTTGACCACGAAGCCGCCGCCGACCGAGTAGTAGTCGCGCGTCGCGAGTTCGTTGCCGTCCGCGTCGAACGCGGCGAAGCGCATCCCATTCGGATGGAACGGCAGTTTCTGCCGCTTGTTGAAGATGAGGTCGGTTTTCTCGTCGAACGCGATCGCGTGCTTGCCGAGCAGGTGCAGGACTTTCTCGCCGCGGATGCGCGCGAGTTTCACCGGGATTCCATCCGGATCGATCTTGTCCGGCCATTCGCCTTCGAGACCCATCAGCACCGCCTTGTCGGTGCCGTGGCCGCGGCCGGTCAACGCGAGCGAACCGAACAACTCGGCGCGCACGCGTGCGACGCGATCCAGCGTGCCGGCCTCGTCGAGCCAGCGGGTGACGAACCGCGCGGCCGCGCGCATCGGCCCGACCGTGTGCGAAGAGGACGGCCCGATGCCGATCTTGAACAAATCGAAAACGCTGACTGCCATGGCGGCTCGCTATGTGGGGATGTGCGCCGGATCGAATCAAACGCAGCGCGCGCGGCTATTCTATGCCTCTGCCCACCTTGTGCCACAGAGCAAGCCCATTCCGATGCGTTACGTCCTCTACCAGCGCGACGATTGCCCGCTTTGCGATGCCGCGCTGGAAGTGCTCGCGCAGGCGCGACTGCCGGAGTTCGAGAGCGAATGGATCGACGGCGACGCGCATCTCGAAACGCGCTACGGCGTGCGCGTTCCGGTGCTGCGCGATAGCGAAAGCGATCGCGAACTCGGCTGGCCGTTCGATGCGGCGGCGGTGCGCGCGTTCCTGCTGTAGCGTGCGTTACGAGCCTTTCCTGGCCATGGGCTTGGGTTCGCGCGGCACTCCGGGCTTGATCGCGGCAGGTGCGGCCGCGGTGAGCTTCAACGCCGCGTGCACCTTGATCGCATTGCCGATCATGCTGGTGTCGGCCCACTGGCCGCCGCCGACCTTGAAGTCGAGCCGGTTCACGACAGCATCGCCGACCAGCGCCGGTGTTGCGCCCGTGGCCCAGGCGAAGGTCATGGTCACAGGCTTGCTGATGCCGTGCAGAGTCAGCGTGCCATCGGCCGCGTAGCGATTGCCGCCGAGGCCGCGGAATTTTGTCGCGGAATACGTCGCGATCGGGGTGTGCGCAGTGTCGAAGAAATCGCTGCCGTGCAACGAATCGTCGCGTTCGGAATTCGCGGTGTCGGCGCTCGCGAGGATGATCTTCACGTCGAAGCGCGACGTCGATAACTGCGCGGGATCGAAGGCGATCGTCGCATCGAAGGTCTTGAAGCGGCCGTCGAATGCATCGCCCTGGTAGATGCCGGAAAACCCCAGGGTCGACGACTTGGCATCGGCGTGCCAGGTGCCTGCTTGCGCGGCGAACGGAATAGACAATACGAGTGCAAACGCAATAAGTCGCAGGTTCATGGCTTGTCTCCATCCGGTGGTGGCAGGCCCGGCAGCATCCGCCGCAGGGTGTCGTCGTGGTCGAAGTAATGATGCTTGAACGCGGCTGCCGCGTGCACGACGACGAGCGTGGCAAGAATCCAGAATGCGTCCTCGTGCACTTCACGCGCCAGGTGTTTCACTGCCGGATCTGGGCCCCACAACGCGGGCAAGTGGACGATACCGAACCATTGCAACGGAAAATTCGCGGCCGAGTTGAACAGCCAGCCCGACAGCGGTATCGCGAACATCAGTACGTACAGCGCGAAGTGCACCGCCGATGCCGACCAGCGCTGCCATGCCGGTCCGGGGACCTCTGGCGGATGTCGCGTCGCCAGCCGCCACACCAGGCGCAGCCCGACCAGCATCAGCACGGTGATGCCGAACGATTTGTGCAGCGCGTAGATTTTGATCTTGTCCGGCGATGGCGTCATGCCGGTCATCAGCAGTCCGACGGTCCCCATCCCGACGATCATCAGCGCGATCAACCAGTGCAGCCATTGCGCGAAGCGATTCCAGCGTACGGGTGCGACGGTCGTCATCGGTGCGACTCCTGCGATGATGCGGATGCGTTGGGGGGCGATGCATCGGGCCAGCCGATTGTAGGCCGGCACGCCGTGGTTCGCGCGACTACAGGCGCTCCCGGCGCCTGTGTGCATTCAGGCTTGCGGTCGCGACGCTGCGTTGCGAGGATGGCCGCAGGGGGAACCATGCGCTACATCATGACCTGCTGCCTGTTCTGGCTGCTGGCGGCTGCCCATGCGGCAACGCCGGAGACGCCGCTGTTCCGCAGCTACGGGGTCGCCGACGGCATGCCGTCGAGCGCGGTGAACGCGCTCGCGCTGGATGCACGCGGCTACCTGTGGCTGGCGACCGACGATGGGCTCGCGCGATACGACGGCGCGGGCTTCCGCGTCTGGCGGCACGATCCAGTCGATCCAGGTTCGCTGCCCGGCAATTTGGTGCAGGCGCTGCACGTGGATGCGCGGAGCCGCGTGTGGGTCGCGATCGAAGGCCAGGGCCTCGCGATGCTGCAATCCGACGGCGCGCATTTTCGCCGTTATACCCATGCCAACACACCGTCGATGGGCGAGGACGACGTGTTCGCGATCGCGTCCACGCACGATGGCGCGTTGTGGTTCGGCACCTTCGGTGGCGGCCTGTATCGGATGGCGGCGAACGGCGCGCTGTCCAACTACCAGCCGGTCAAGGACGATCCACGCAGCCTGCCCGACTCGAACGTGCTGGCCTTGACGGTGGATGCGCGCGGCGAACTGTGGGTCGCCACCACCGCAGGTGCGGCGCGCTGGACGGGGCGCGATTTCGAACGCGTGGATGCGCCCGGCGTCGCCAGCACGTTGGTGTTCGCGATCAGCGCCGAGTCGAACGGGCGCATCTGGTTCGCGACGAAATCCGGATTGTCGCTGCGCGAGCCGGACGGCAAGGTACGCGCACTGCACTGGAATCCGAACGCCGACGACCCGCGCGTCACCGGCATCCTGCGCGATCGCGATGGCGGCTACTGGCTCAGCGTGCCGGGCCTGCTGCGTCGGCGCGACGCAACGATCAGCGACGGTGCCGCGGATGCAGCCATGCATGCGGTCGCGGTGCCGGGGACGCAACGCGTGCTGGGCATGTTGCAGGATCGCGAAGGCAGCATCTGGCTCGCGACCAAGGGCGGC
>JANXZP010000165.1 GCA_025355485.1 Pseudomonadota bacterium | reverse complement strand
TAGGACGAAATCATCTTTTTGATCTGCCGGGTCGCCAGCAGCTGGCCGAGGCCGAAGCCGTCGACGCCGGCGTTGTTGGAGATCACCGTCAGTCCCTTCACGCCGGTATCGCGCAGCGCGGCGATCAGCGATTCGGGGATGCCGCACAGTCCGAAGCCGCCGACCGCGAGCGTCTGCCCATCGGTAACCAGGCCTTTCAGCGCCTCGGCGGCATTGGCGTAGAGCTTGTTCTTCGCAGCGCTTTGGCTACGCGACAAGGCATTGGATTCGGCCATGGGGAAACTCCCTGCGGGTTCGTAAACATACCACGCGCCAAAACCAAGCCAAACTTTTCGGCGCGATGAGAATCGCGCCGCAGCCGCCCACTGACTACCCTTTCGTCAATCCGCTCAACGCCCTTCGCGGCACGTTCGCAATGTCGTAGGCGAGGAATGCGAGGATGAATTGCAGGCCGACGATCACCGGCAATGCGGCGAGCATGACCGTGCCCGCGGTCGCGAGCGATCCGCTGTCGTGCGAATGGATCCACTTGATCGATCCGTACACCAGGCCGAACGTCAGCAGCGCGATGCCTGCAACGAGTTCGATCGAAGCCAGCGCCATGTCGCGCAGGAAATAATTGTAGAAGATGCGCTTGGTGAAATTGCGCAGGTGCTTGAACAGGAATTCGCCGAGGACACGCGACACGCGCAATCCGCTGACTTCGTCGCCATAGCGCGCGTCCATCGGGATGTCCTGCACCACCGCGCGCACCGTGCCGAGACGGAACAGCAGGTCGGTCTCGAAGAACCAGCGCCGGCTGAGCTTGTCCAGCGGCAGCATGCGCAATACATCGGCGTGGATCGCGGTGTAGCCGTTCGTCGGATCGAACAGATCCCAGTAACCGGTGGACAGTTTCGAGAAGAATGACAGCACCGCGTTGCCGAACACGCGGATCGTCGGCATCGCGCTGATGTTGCGCAGGTCGAAGAAGCGATTGCCCTTCGTGTAATCGGCCTGCCCGTTCACCAACGGCGCAACGAAGCGCAGCAACAACGCCGGATCCATCTGTCCGTCGCCGTCGATCTTCACGACGATGTCCATGCCATCGTCCAGAGCGCGCCGATAACCGCTGATCACCGCGCCGCCGACACCCTGGTTTTTCTCGTGGGAGATTACCTGCACGCGCGGATCGCGGCACTGCGCGGCGACCAGCTTGCCGCTACCGTCGGGGCACGCGTCGTCGACGACGTAGATGCGTTCGCACTCGGAAGGAATCGCGGCGATCACATCGAGGGCATGTTGCGCGACCTTGTAGCAAGGAATCACCGCCGCGATACGCGCACGCGTTGTGCCATCACGTTCCATCGGCGACGCTGCGCTCACGCAGCGAGTGCTGCGTCGAGTTCGGCGCGCAAATCGGCCACGTCTTCGACGCCGACCGACAGCCGCACGAGATGATCGTGGATGCCGAGCGCGGCGCGCCGATCCATAGGTACCGAGGCATGGGTCATGATCGCGGGATGGTTGATGAGGCTTTCGACTCCGCCCAGCGATTCGGCGAGGCCGAACAGCTTGCAGCGTTCCATCATCCGTGTCGCCGCAGGCAAGCCGCCGCGCACATAGATCGAAATCAATCCGCCGAAACCGTCCATCTGCCGTTTCGCGAGTTCGTGCTGCGGATGCGATGGCAGCCCCGGATAGATCACCTTCTCGATCGCCGTGTGCGTCTCCAGCCAAGCAGCGAGCTCCATCGCGTTCGCGCAATGCGCGCGCATGCGCAGGTGCAATGTCTTCAGGCCGCGCAATGCGAGGAAGCTGTCGAACGGACCCTGCACGCCGCCGATCGCGTTCTGCAGGAAGGTCATCTGTTCGGCGAGTTCCGCGTTGTCGCCGACGATCGCGACGCCACCGACGATGTCCGAATGGCCATTGAGGTACTTGGTCGCCGAATGCATCACGATGCATGCGCCGAACTCGAGCGGGCGCTGCAGCATCGGCGAGCAGAACGTGTTGTCGACGACGAGGATCAGGCCGCGCTGTTTCGCGAACGCGCCGAGCCTGGCGAGATCCACGACCTTGAGCATCGGATTGGTCGGTGTCTCCGCCCAGATCATCTTCGTGTTGGGCTTGATCGCCGCAGCCAACGCATCGAGGTCGTTGAGGTCGACGAAACTGAAATCGAGCCCCGCCGAACGCCGGCGCACGCGTTCGAACAGCCGATAGGTGCCGCCATAAACATCGTCCATCACGACCACATGGCTACCGCTGTCGAGCAGTTCCAGGATCGTCGACGTCGCCGCAAGTCCGGACGCGAATGCAAAGCCACGCGTGCCACCTTCGAGGTCGGCGATGCAGCGCTCCCACGCGAACCGCGTCGGATTGTGCGAGCGCGAATACTCGAAACCCTGGTGCACGCCCGGGCTGGACTGCACGTAGGTCGAAGTCGCGTAAATCGGCGTCATGATCGCGCCGGTGGATGGATCGGGCGACTGGCCGGCGTGGATTGCGCGGGTGCCGAGGCCATGAGTTGCTGAATCGGTGGACATTTGTTCGCTTCCTTGAGTTTGCGTGGATCGCAGTCTGTCCGACCGCGTTACTGCACGCGTCGGCGCAGGTAGTTGAGCAGGTCGATGCGCGTAATCAAACCGAGGAAACGTTCGCCGTCCTTGACGATCGCGACCTGGCCGCGATCGAACACCGGCAGCAGCGATTCGATCGGCGATTTCACGTCGAGCACGTCGAGCTTGGTCACCATCGCAGTGGACACCGCATCGCGGAACCGCGACTCGTCGCCATACACATGCAGCAGTACGTCGGACTCGTCGACGATCCCGATCAGTTCTTCGCCGTCCATCACCGGCAACTGCGAAATCTCATAGAGTTTCATGCGCTGGTACGCGGTGACCAGCAGGTCGTTCGGACCAATCACCACGGTGTCTCGCTGCGAATATGGGCGCAGGATCAGGTCGCGCAGGTCGCCGGTCGATTCGCGTTCGAGAAAGCCGTTGTCGAGCATCCAGTAGTCGTTGTACATCTTCGACAGATACTTGTTGCCGGTGTCGCAGACGAACACCACGACCCGTTTCGGCGTCGTCTGCTCCTTGCAGTATTTCAGCGCTGCGGACAGCAGGGTTCCCGTGGACGAACCGCCGAGGATGCCTTCCTTCGCGAGCAATTCGCGACCGGCAAGGAAGCTTTCCTTGTCGGTGACGGCGTAGGCTTTTTTCACGCGCGTGAAGTCGGAGATCGACGGCAGGAAATCCTCGCCGATGCCCTCGACCATCCAACTTGCGGATTTTTCGCTGAGTGTGCCTTCGTTGATGTATTCGGCGAGGATCGAGCCGACCGGGTCGGCGAGCACGAGCACGACGTGCGGCGCGGCATGCGCGAAAAAGCGCGACAGCCCGGTCATCGTGCCGGAACTGCCGCAACCGAACACGATCGCGTCCATCTGTCCTTCCATCTGTCGCCAGATTTCCGGACCGGTGACTTCCTCGTGCGCGCGCGGGTTGTCGGGATTGCCGAACTGGTTGATGAAGTACGCGCCGGGAATTTCGTTCGCGATCTTCGCGGCGAGATCCTGGTAATACTCGGAATGGCCCTTCGCGACATCCGAACGGGTAAGGATGACTTCGGCGCCCATCGCCTTGAGGTTGAAGATCTTCTCGCGGCTCATCTTGTCGGGCACGACGAGCACGAGCCGATAGCCTTTCTGCTGGGCGACGAGCGCGAGGCCGATGCCGGTGTTGCCGGCGGTGCCTTCGACCAAGGTGTCGCCAGGCTTGATCTTCCCGGCTTTCTCAGCGGCGCCGATCATCGACATACCGATGCGATCCTTGATCGAGCCGCCGGGATTCTGTGATTCCAACTTGAAAAAAAGCTCGCAGCAGCCGGTGTCCAGCTTGCGCGCCCGCACGATGGGCGTTTCGCCGATGAGTTCGAGGACGCTGTCGTGGATCGTCATGGCGTAGTGGCGCTGCGGCTGCGATGGGCCGGACGCAGGATTCTAGCAGGCGCCGTACCCGAGCCTGGCCCTGAAATACTCAGTCCGAAGACGGCTTGGTGTATCTGGCAAGCAGCCAATGCGCGGCATACGCAAAAAATGCCCCGCTGACAGGGACGCTGACGCACCACAGTACGATAAACACAATCGGAATTTCATCTGGCCCGCAGTGGCATGGAGGCTGTATCAGATCGCCCGCCAACAGGCTCGGGGAAAAACAAACGATCATGCCAACAATGAATGCGAGGCCGATGAGCAGCACTCTGGAATTCGCACTCATGCTTCTGCTTCCATTAGATGAAATGCGGGCGACGGCAGCCGACGAGGATGGCCGCCGCCGCCCGCAGGGTCGACTGGTTAATGCGCTTGCTTGGTCTCGAACAATTGGGTCAACCGATCCTTTGCGTGCAGCTTTTCGCGCTTCATCTGCGCGAGCGTGGTGTCGTCGAGCGGCAACACGCCGAGTTCGGCGTCGAGTACCTGCTTGTCCAGCTCGCGATGGCGATGGTAAAGCTGGCGGAACTCGATATCGGATCTCAGCAGTGCGTCCAACTCATCGCGCGATTGACCTTCGAACATGGCGTCGACCTCCTGTGCGTCGGGAAAATCATTCATCAGACATGCGAACGCCCCGCTCGGTGAGGATGCGGGGCGTTGTGGTTTGCGGCGCGGCACAGCGGGCAACGATCGGAGCCTGCGTCGCGAATCTGGATATTCCAGACCGTGCGCTGCTCCGGAAACTTCACTGCACTCATGGGCCTGATCCGCTCGTCCATGCGCCGGCTTGCGCATGGGTAGATGACGCTACTCCTGCGCAAAGGTCGCCGCAAGCGGCTTGGCAAGCCCTTGAATGCAACGGAAATGACGTCTCATCAGAGACGATACGAACACCGGATCGCAGCAGCCGAACGCGAGTTGTATTCACGGAACGTCTTGATGTTTCAGCTAATTTGCACTGCGCAACACGATCACTTCGACCCGCCGGTTGCGTTCGCGGCCCTGTGCAGTGGCATTCGATGCCACTGGCTGCTCGGCGCCCAGCCCGACCGCCTGCAGCCGGTTCGCCGGCACGCCGGCAGCTCGCAGCATGTTCCTGACCGCATCGGCGCGCTGCTGGGACAATTTCAGGCTGAGCTGAGGGTCGCCCTGGTTATCCATGTGGCCCTCGATGCGGATCGTTGCCCCGGGACTGGCCTGCACGAAATCGACCAGCGCCTTGAGGCGAGTTCTGGTCTGGGCGTCGTTGCGCAGGGCGGCCTTGCCGGGCACGAATACGCCTCCGGGCAGAGTCATGGCCGATCCGCGCGGCCCGTTGCTGGTCGACAGGATATTTCGCGCAGGCGCAGCGCCGGAACTCAGCGCTGCTTCCTGCTGGGCCAGCGCGGCCTCTTTTGCACGCGCCTCGGCCAATGCGCGCGCCTGGTCGGATTCGTCGCTGGCGATCCCCGCCGCCTGCTGCGCCTGCGCCTGCCGTTCGGCCTCGGCACGCTGTGCTTCCTCCTCCCGCGCGGTGTTCTGCAGGCGCAGTCGTTCGGCTTCCGCGCGCGCCCGATCGGCGTCGCGACGGCTGGCTTCGAGCAGGATGCGATCGTGTGCGCGGTCGAGCTGTTCGATCTGGCGCTCGGCTAGGTCGGCCTCGGCCGCGAAGTGCGCAGCGGCGACCCGACTTTCGGCGATGTGCAAGGCTTGTGCGCGTTCCTTCGCATGCGGGCCGGTCTGCGCCAGCGCAGCTAGCGCCTGGTGCGCCCTGAGACGATCGGCATCGCCCAGCTGCCCCAGGCTCGGATCGGCCTCGAGCTGGGCGAGGACGATGGACAGGCGCTGCAGGTCGTGATCGACCGGTGCACCGCCGGCGTGGACGGCATGTAGCGCGGAGAGCAGAAGCGCGGACAGCAGCGCGATCGGTCGTGATAGAGGCCGGCTCATTGCAGCGGCTCCTGGTCGAGCAGGCGCCGGCGCAGGGTCGCGTTGTCTTCGGTTTTTGCAGCCACCGCCGCCCGCGCCGCCAACGCCCGCCCCTTTGCGCGGGCCAGGTCGGCGTCGGCCAGTGCGCCGGCGGCGAACTGCTGCGCCCGTGCGTAATCCTGTTGCGCCATCGCGGCCTGTGCAGCGGCCAGTTGATGGCGGGCCGCGTCGAGTTCATCGGCCGCGTAGCGCTGCGCTTCGGGCGTCGCGGCGACGCTGATCGCCTGATCGGCCGCGCCGAGCTCGGCGGTCGGCGGCGGCCCGCTCGCGCAACCGCCCAAGCAGGCGAGCAGAACGATCGCCGCAGCGGTACGATGGATTTTTCGTCGCGTTGGTGTCATAACAAATCCACGGGGATCCTGGCCATCGCGGCTATTGTCCAAAGCTGGCCGTGCGCTTGCAACGGTCGCACCGAACCTGAACTGGGAACCGATCATGGACATCGAGTATTTCCTGAAGCTGATGGCGGAAAAGAACGCCTCGGATCTGTTCCTGACCACCGGCGCGCCGGTCAACATGAAGGTGGAGGGTAACCTGTACGCGCTGGGCAATACCGGTTTGCCGCCGGGACTGGTCAAGAAGATCGCCTATTCGCTGATGGACGAGCACCAGACGATGGTGTTCGAGCGCGACCTGGAGATGAACATGGCGGTGGCGGTCACCGACGCCGGTCGCTTCCGCGTGAACGTGTTCAAGCAGCGCGGCGAGATCGGCATGGTGATCCGTGCGATCAAGAGCGATATCCCGAGCATCGAGGATCTCAAGCTGCCGGTGATCATCAAGGACATCGTGATGGAGCCGCGCGGGCTGGTGCTGCTGGTCGGCTCCACCGGTTCTGGCAAGTCCACCACGCTGGCATCGATGATCGACCACCGCAACACCAACATCACCGGCCACATCCTCACCATCGAGGATCCGATCGAGTTCCTGCACCGGCACAAGAAGTCCATCGTCAACCAGCGCGAGGTCGGCCTCGACACCCACGCCTTCCACAACGCGCTGAAGAATGCGATGCGCGAAGCGCCGGACCTGATCCTGATCGGCGAAATCCTGGATGCCACCACCATGGAAGCGGCGATCGCGTTCGCCGAAACCGGCCACCTGTGCCTAGCGACGCTGCACTCCAACAACGCCGACCAGACGCTCGAACGCATCCTCAACTTCTTCCCCGAAGGCATGCACAAGAACGTGCTGATGAACCTCGCGCTGAATTTGAAGGCGGTCATCAGCCAGCGCCTGGTGATCGGCGTGGACGGCAAGCGCCTGCCGGCCAGCGAGATCCTGATCAATACGCCGATGATCCGCGACCTGATCCGCCGCGGCGAAATCCATCAGGTCAAGCAGGCGATGGAGTCCTCGCTGCAGGAAGGCATGCACAGCTTCGACCAGTCGCTGTACAAGATGTACAAGGAAGGCAAGGCCGACCTCGAGGAAATCCTGCGCAAATCCGATTCCCGCGACGGGCTCGCGCTGAAGATCCGCCTGTCCGAAGGTGCCGCCGGCGAACACGATCCGTATGCCGATGTGTTCGCGGCCAGCCCCACCATCACCCAGGGCAGTACGTTCTAAGTCAGACGTTGTCGGTCAGCTCGCGGTCGGGGCGTCGGGTTGGAGTTCGGGCCGCGCCGCGTCGAACGCCGGCAATTTCATGCAGGCATCGTAGATGCGCTGGATGGTCGGGTAGTTCTCCATGCCGACGCTGAAGCGCCGCGCGTTGTAAACCTGCGGCACCAGGCAGCAATCCGGCAGGCCGGGCTGTTCGCCATCGCAGTACGTGCCAGTGGACAGGTGCTCGGCGAGCATCGACTCGACTGCGGTGAAACCCTCCTGAATCCAGTGGCGCACCCAGTTCTCGCGTTCGGGCAACGGCACGCTCCAGTCGTGCTCGAAATACCGCAGCACGCGCAGGTTGTTGAGCGGATGGATGTCGCAGGCGATCAGCTGCGCCAAGCCGCGCACGCGCTGGCGTTCCCGCGCGGTGGCTGGCAGCAGCATCGGTGCCGGCCACATTTCGTCCAGGTATTCCAGGATG
>JANXZP010000161.1 GCA_025355485.1 Pseudomonadota bacterium | reverse complement strand
GTCGAACACGAAGCGAGCCTGCGGTGCGTGCCGACGCGCGAGCGCGAGGTAATTGCTCGCGACATAGTGGCGACTGGCGATGATCACATCGAACAGCGCGCCATGTTCGGCGAACCAGCCCGGCACATCGCGGATCCACGGGCTCCACCACGCCTGCACGCCGAGTTGCTGCAGCGCCTCGGTATAGCGCCCGTCGTGCAGCAGGTTGTCGGCAAAGAAACTCACCGCACAACCTTCCTCGCGCAGCAACGCGAGCAGGTTGACCAGGCGCAGCGAGCCCGAATCGCGGTCCGGCATCGGCGTGCAGGCATCGATGACCAGCACGCGGCGGGTGGCGCGGTGCTCACACGCGCGGCGGATGTCATCGCCAGCCGCGGGATGCGCAGCCAGCTTTTCGTTCCAGCGCGCGAGGAACTTCTGCTGGTTCGCGACCTGGTACGCCTTGATGCCGGCACCGGTGTCGGTGCCCGACGTCACGCCCTCGAAATGCACGACCATCGAGGCCGGCTGGTACAGCACCTTCAGCCCTTCGGCACGCACCTTCATCGCCAGGTCAGTGTCCTCGTAATAGGCCGGTGCATACAGCGCATCGAATCCGCCGAGCCGTTCGAACAGGGCGCGCGGCAACGCGATCGCCGCGCCCGAGCAGTAATCGGTTTCGCGCACGAAGTTGTAGGCCGGCGCGGTGGGGTCGTCGAAGCGTCCGTAATTCCAGCCCGATGCATCGTTGAAGACGATCCCACCGGCTTCCTGCAAACGGCCATCGGGATACACGAGTTTCGAACCGACCAACCCCGCGCCAGGTTGCGCATCGAAGGTGCCAATCAACGCATCCAGCCATCCCGGCTGCACCGCAGTGTCGTTGTTGAGGAACACCAGGTAGTCGCCGCGCGCAAGCGCAGCACCGGCATTGCAGGCGCCGATGAAGCCGAGGTTTTCGGAATTGCGGTGATAGCGTACGGCGGCGATCTCGCGCATGCGCTCGGCGGTTTCGTCGGACGATGCATCATCGACCACGATCACCTCGAACGCGGTTGCATCGCCGCACGCGACCAGCGCGCGCAGGCAGGTCAGGGTGTGTTCGAAATGGTTGTAGACCGGCACGACGATGCTCGCGATCGGCGTCGTCGCGCAGGGAACGTCGAACGGTGCGAACGCTTCAGCGGCAGGTACGTGCGGCGCTTGTGCCGGCGCAGCGATGGGGCCGCGCAGTTCCTGACGGGCGCGTTGCACGGTGCCGCGCAGGCCGCGTCTGCGCAGGCTCGTGGTCGTGCGTGCCAGCGCGTTACCGGAACGTTTCCAGGCGAATTGCGCGCGCACGGACGCGCTGAAGATCGTGCGGCGCAGCCAGCGCAAGGGTTTCGTCAATCGCCACGACAGGCTGCGCAGCAGGTTTGCGAGTTCGGCGTCGAGCCGATCGCGCAGTTGCACGGCGACATCACGTTGGCGTTTCAGGTCGGTGGTATCGGATTCGTACAACGCGTGCGTGGCCTGCAACTGCTGGTAAAGTTCCAGCGCGTCCGCCGTTTGCTGCAAGGCCTGTTGCTGGAGCAGCACAAGCCGCGCTTCCAGAGTAACGAGCGTGGCCTGTGCGCTGCGCAACTGGCGATCAAGATCGTGCCCCCATTCGCCGCGACGATCGAGTTCGGCTTTCTGCGTGGACAACGACTTCGCTTGCGCCGCGACATTCTCGCGCGCGACGCAAAGATCGAGCTCTGCGGCCAGTGCGCGCAGGCGCTCCGGACTCGCGAGCGGAACCGCAGAGGGTTCCGGTGCCATCGCGGGCAGCGCTTCGCGCCATCGCATCGCCATCTGCCGCACATCCGGAAGGATTGGTGGATGCAGTGCGCGCAACGACGAGCAGTCGTAGCGCAGTGTGCGCAATCGCGCGGCGATCACCGCCGCGTCCGGCGCGACCATCAGGCCATCGACACCATCGGCGATGCGCCTGGCGAGGCTGCCGATGCGCGTGGCCAGCACCGGCACATTCAGCGACCACAATTCGCTCAGCGTGTAGCTCCAGGTCTCGCTGACCGACACCGGCAACAGCGCGAGATCGGGCCGGATCTGCGCGATGCGCGTCGGCAAATCCGCATGCGCGTAATCCATGCAGACATGTACGCGGTCGTCGCCGAACCAGCGCATCGCTGCAGCGCCAGCTCCAAGCAGCACGAGTTCGACGCCGTCAGGCAAAGACGGTAGCAAGGCGTCGATCAGATGCTCGCCTTTGCCGCCCTGCACCCGACCGAGCACCAGGACACGCAAGGGACGCGTGGAGTCGTGCGTGGTTGTCGTCGCAGTCGCAGTGCGTGGCGCGGTATCGGGCCAGCCGGCGAACCCGTGGGCGATGACGCGCCAATCCAGCGTCTCGAGTTTCGGCGCGATCCGGCGCTGATCCGCAACGACCCATGCGCCTGGCGACACCATCGTTGCGTGCGCGGATAGCAACGCTTCGACATACGCGCTGCGCAGGGCGATCCAGTGCTGTGCATCGCGCGGCTTGAGCGGCGAATGCGGATCACGTTGCTTCACAGCAGTGCGTAGCGCGTCATCGCTCCAATTCGCATCCGTGTCGCCGAAATCGACATGCAGGATCGGCCACAGCGGATAGTAATCGTGCGTGCAGACTGCGGTCGGCAGCCCCGTGCGCAGCGCATCAAGGCTGTGGCCGATCAGCGAGGACACCAGCACCGCGCCCACGCCCCATTCGGAACGGATCTCGGCGAGCACGGCGGCGTATTCCGGCGACTGCAACGCGGTATCGACAATCGGTTGGGCGAGTGACCAGAGGCGCAGCGGTGGTGCGTCGAAATCGTGGTGCAGCGCGAGCGCGACTCCATGCGTGCGTGCTGCGGGATCGCTGCGCGCGACCAGCACCAGATGCGCGCGTTCGTCGTCGGCGTGGATCAGATCGCGCACGAAACGCTCCGCGCCGCCGCCCCAGCCGTGCAGCAGATGCAGCACGACCGGACGTCCGCGCGGATTCCAGCCAGATGCGTTTGCCAGCGTCGCCAGCCGCGCGCGCAATGCGCGCACCGGAAGCGGCGCCTCGTCCGGGAATCCGCCGACGCGCCGCGATGGCACGTACAGATTGCCGAGTACCGCGCCGCGCAGATGTTCCGGCAGCGCATCGGCACGCACGCGTTCGGCATCGCGCAAGGCCGCTCTGCGCCAGTAACTCAAGCCCGGCGACCACAACGCGGTCGCGAACAGGGCGCGCTCGCCATACGCACGATCCACTCCATCGGCGTACTTGGCGAGGCCCGCATCGTCGGCGCTCGCATCGGGCCAGGCATCCAGCGCCGCGACCGCGTCACCGAGCGCCGACAGCACCGCGATGTCCGGATGCGCGGCGGCGGCTTCCAGCAGGTCTCGCCAGCCATCGCCGGTCAGCCGCGCATCGAGATCCGCGAACACCACGTCGTGTTGCAGATCGGCCTGCGCGATCGCGGACAACGCCGACAGCGGATCGCCCACGCATTCGATCCAGCCCGCGCCTTCGCAGGCGGTAGGCGCGGCCAGCACGATTCGGGTTCCGGCCGGCAGCAACGCATGCCACGCGGCGATGCGGGCCGGCAGCGGCGTGCGCGCGGTCCACAGGCAGAGCAGGGGTTGCGAAGCTGTGGTCATTCACAGGCTGAACAGGGACGGTTAGCTAGATTACCGTGCACTCAGCCATGGCGACAGGCAGCGGCGTCCGACCGGCAGGACGCGTTAGACTTCGCATCGGCAAATGGGAGACCCAATGCGGCGCAGCGACGACGATTTCGACGACGATGACGAAGAGGACGACGGCGCGCCAGCACACGGCTGGAAGCACTGGCTGCTGTATCTGTCGCTCGCCGGGTTCGGGCTCTTCCTCGGCGTCCTGATCCCGTATGTGTGGGTGCTCGACGGCCAGGTGCGCGAGATCTTCGGGCAACTGCAATGGCAGGTGCCGACCACGGTCTACGCGCAGCCGCTCAAGCTTGAGCACGGGCAGCGGTTGGATGCGCCGACCCTGTTGCTCGAACTGTCCGCGTCGCTATACCGCAACGACGGCGTTGGCAACAATCCGGGCAGCTATCGCGTCGATGGCGACCGCTTCCGCATCTCCAGCCGCGGCTTCAACGATGTCGGTGGGCCGGTCGCGGCAAAGACGGTCGACGTGATTCTCAGCGAACGCCGCGTCGTCTCGATCAAGGATCCCAACGGCAAACCGCTGGACGCGGCGACGCTCGACCCGGCGCGGATCGCCGCGCTGTACGGATCGAGCCAGGAAGAACGCCAGCTCGTGCGCGCGGCCGATGTGCCGCCGTTGCTGGTCGGCGGATTGCAAGCGGTCGAGGATCGCAGTTTCAAGAGCCACCACGGCGTCGATGTGTGGGGCATCGTGCGCGCGATGTGGGTCAATGCGCGCGAGGGCGAACTGCGCCAGGGCGGCAGCACGTTGACCCAGCAGTTGGTGCGCAGCCTGTTCCTCAACAACCAGCGCCACCTCAGTCGCAAGGTCAACGAGGCGCTGTACGCGATCATCATCGAGTCGCGCTTCGACAAGCAGACCATCCTCGAGGCCTACCTCAACCAGGTGTACCTCGGCCAGCAGGGCAGCCAGTCGATCCACGGCATCGCGGCGGCTTCGCAGTTCTGGTACGGCAAGCCGCTGCCGGCGCTGCAGACGCAGGATGTCGCCTTGCTGATCGGCTTGATCAAGGGCCCGTCCTACTACGATCCGCGCCGCTATCCCGATCGCGCGATGCTTCGTCGCAACGTGGCGATCGGCGAGTTCCTCGAAACCGGACTGATCAGCGCCGCCGAGGCCGAGCGCGCGACCGCGGCGCCGCTGGGCATCAGCATGCATCCGGGCATCGTCACCAACCGCTATCCGGCGTTCGTGGATCTGGTGCGCCGGCAATTGCAGACCGACTATCCGGCCGACAGCCTCAAGGGCGCGGGGCTGGTGATCCACAGCACGCTCGATCCGGCCGCGCAGATCGACGCCGAGCAGGCCTTGCAGGACGCGCTCGACAAGGTGCAGCGCAAGAAAGGCCCGGCGCTCGAAGGCGGCCTGGTCGTGACCGATGTGCGCGACGGCGACGTGCTCGCGGTGGTCGGCGGACGCGATGTCGCGCAGCCGGGATTCAACCGCGCGCTCGATGCGCAGCGTCCGGTGGGTTCGCTGCTCAAGCCGTTCGTGTACCTGCTCGCACTCGCGCAACCGGGAAAATATTCGCTGGCGAGCGTGGTCGAGGATGCGCCGGTCAGCGTCACCCTCGGCAACGGCAGGCGCTGGTCGCCGTCGAATTCCGACGGCCGCAGCCACGGCAGCGTGCGCTTGATCGACGCGCTCGCGCAGTCGTACAACCAGGCGACGGTGCGGGTCGGGATGGACGTCAGCGTCGAGCGCATCGCGAAGATCATCAAGGTACTCGCCGGCATCGATGCGGATCCGAATCCGTCGCTGATCCTCGGCGCGGTCGACCAGACTCCGTTCGCTATGGCGCAGTTGTATCAATTCCTCGCATCGGGCGGACAAGTGCAGCCGTTGCACGCGGTGCGCGGCGTACTCGATGCGCACGGCGCGCTGGTCAAGCGCTACGACAGCAAGGCCGCGGTCGCGCAGCCCGGCGATGCGCTCGCTGCGCGGCTGGTGACGCTGGCGATGCAGCAGGTCGTCGTCGCCGGCACCGCGCACGCGCTGCAGGGCGACGGGCTCGGGTATCTGCAGGCGGCCGGCAAGACCGGCACCAGCAACGACAGCCGCGATAGTTGGTTCGCAGGCTTCACCGGCAATCACCTCGCGGTGATCTGGGTCGGCAACGACCAGAACGCGGAGACCGGCCTGTACGGCGCGACCGGCGCGATGCGCGTGTGGGCCGGGCTGTTCAAGAAATTGCCGAGCGCATCGCTGACGGTCGGTAGCCAGGGCATGGAATGGGCGTGGGTCAGTCCGTCGCAACTGACCAGCGTGGACGCGAGTTGCCCGGGCGCGCGCCACTTCGCGTTCGTGCAGGGATTCGCGCCGACCGGGCCAGCGCCCTGCGATGCGGTCGCGAATCCGGCCGACGAGCAGGGCTGGATCCGCGTGCCGAGCGCCGACGACGGCAATCCCGAACTCGGCACGACGCCGGCGCAGAGCGATGGCCAGGACACGCAGCAAACGCCGCCGCCGGCGCAGCAGCCAACGCCGGCAACGGCGCCGGATCAGCACCAATGAAGCAAGCACCCATGAGCGGGTTTTCCAATCGGTTTTTATGCACGATGGTCGCATGCGCGCTGTCGCTGATCTGCGCCGCCTGCGCTCCGGATGCGCCGCCGGCATCGACGGGTGTACGGCCCGCGTTGCCGACGCCGCAGGACATGCTCGCGCAAGTGCGCGCAGCGGGCGTCGACGCGGAGACGCTCGACGTCGTCCCGTTGCGCGATCCGCAGGTCGAGGACTTGCGCGCGCGTGCCGCGAAACTCGAGGCGCAAGCCGATGTCGTCGGCGCCGCGCAATCCATCGCGCAGGCACTGGCGATGGTGCCGGGCGATCCCGAACTGTTGCAGCAGGCCGCCGAATACGCGCTGTACCAGCAGAATTGGAAACAAGCCGAACTGTTCGCACAGCAGTCGTACGATCGCGGCCCGAAACTCGGCTCGCTGTGCCGGCGCAACTGGACGACGCTGCGGTTCGTGCGCCTCGCGCGCGGCGACGCAGTCGGCGTGCAGAACGCGGCGCAGCAGCTTGCGACATGCACGATCGCGCCGCCAGTGCGGATGTAGGACGGGTGTCGGAACTTTCCGAACGTACGCGCGCCGCGCTCGCCGAGGACGGCCTGCTCGCGCAGCGGCTCTCCGGCTACACGCCGCGCGCTGCGCAGATGCGGCTCGCCGAAGCCATCGCCGATGCATTCGAGCAGCGTGACTATCTGATCGCCGAAGCCGGTACCGGCACCGGCAAGACGTACGCCTACCTGGTGCCGGCCCTGCTGTCGGGCCAGCGCGTGATCATCTCGACTGGCACGCGCGCGTTGCAGGACCAGCTCTATCACCGCGACCTGCCGCGCGTGCGCGAAGCGCTCGGCATCGGCCTGCGCAGTGCGTTGCTCAAGGGTCGCGCGAATTATCTTTGCCTCTATCGCATGAACCAGGCGAAAGGCGAATCGCGGTTCCAGTCGCGCGAATCCGTCGCGCAATTCCAGCGCGTGCTCGCGTGGTCGTCGCGCACGAAGCGCGGCGATCTGGCCGAACTCGACGACATCCCCGAAGACACGCCGCTGTGGCCGCAGATCACCTCGACCGCCGAGAATTGCCTCGGCAGCGAGTGTCCGTTCTGGGGCGAGTGCTTCGTGGTGAAGGCGCGCGCCGAAGCGCAGGTCGCCGATATCGTGGTGGTGAACCATCACCTGCTGCTCGCGGATCTGGCGATCAAGCAGGAAGGCTTCGGCGAAATCCTGCCGGGCGCGCACGCATTCGTGCTCGACGAGGCGCACCAATTGCCGGAACTGGCCGCGCAATTCTTCGGCGAGGCGATCGGTTCGCGCCAGCTCGGCGATCTCGCGCGCGATGCTTTGTCGGAATGCGCGAACGTGGCGTCGGCGCTGGCGACAATCCAGCAGCCTGCGCGCGGACTCGAACACGCGCTGCGGTTGTTGCGCCTCGCGCTCGACCCGCTGCCGCAGCGCGGCACGCATCTGCGCTTGCTCGGCCACTCCAATGCCGCCGAGGCGCTGGATGCGCTCGATCACGAACTCGAACAACTGGCCGGCGCGCTGTCCGCGCTGGCCGAAGCGTCGCCGGGCTTCGCGACTGCATTCGAACGCGCGAACATGCAGCGCAGCCGGCTCGCGCACTGGCGCCGAGGCGAAGACGACGACGAAACAGGCCGGCCGACCGGAACGACTGCCGGAGAACCTGACGTTCCCGGTGTGCGTTGGTACGAACTCACGCCGCGCGGCTTCATGCTGCAACGCACGCCGCTGGACGTGTCCGCGCCGCTGCGGAATTTTCGCGAAGCGAGCCGCGCGGCGTGGGTGTTCACCTCGGCAACGCTCGCGGTGGATGCCGACTTCGGCCACATCGCGGGCCGACTCGGGCTCGATGAACCGACGACGCTGCTGCAACCGAGTCCGTTCGATTGGCCGCGACAGGCGCTGTGCTACCTGCCGCGCGGTCTGCCCGAACCGAACCAGCGCGAGTACGTGCGCGCACTGATCGACGCGCTGCGACCGGTGCTGCAGGCCTCGGACGGACGCGCGTTCCTGTTGTTCACCTCGCATCGCGCGTTGCGCGAGGCCGCCGATCTGCTCGCCAACGATCCATGGCCGCTGTTCGTGCAGGGCAGCGCGCCGCGCAATGTGCTGCTGGATCGCTTCCGTGCGTCGGGCAATGGCGTGCTGCTCGGCGCGGCGAGTTTCTGGGAAGGCGTGGACGTACCGGGCGATGCGCTGTCGGTGGTCGCGATCGATCGCCTGCCATTCGCCGCGCCCGACGATCCGGTACTCGAAGCGCGACTCGACGCCGTGCGTCGCGCCGGCGGCAATCCATTTCGCGACGAACAGTTGCCGACCGCGGTGATTTCGCTCAAGCAGGGTGCGGGCCGGCTGATCCGCAGCTTTGAAGATCGCGGCCTGCTGGTGCTGTGCGACCCGCGCCTGCTGGGCAAATCCTATGGGCGCGTGTTCCTCGACAGCCTGCCGCCGCTGCCGCGCACGCGCGAGATTGGCGACGTGCGTGCGTTTTTTGCGTCAGAATCGCTGGTGCCGGAGACACACATCGAATACGGAAACGATTCGCCGGAACACTGGCTGTGAGAAACGACACGCCATGAAATTGCTTGCCATTGAAACCGCCACTGAAGCCTGCTCGGTCGCGCTGTGGATCGACGGTGATGTGCGCGAGCGCTTCGAGATCGCACCGCGTCGGCATGCCGAACTCGCGTTGCCGTGGGCCGATCAATTGCTGGCCGAAGCGGGCATCGCGAAGTCGCAACTCGATGCGATCGCGGTCGGTCGCGGGCCGGGCGCGTTCACCGGCGTGCGCCTCGCGGTTGCGCTGGCGCAGGGCATCGCACTCGCGCTGGATCGGCCGGTGGTCGCGGTGTCCACGCTTGCGGCGCTGGCGATGCGGGGCGACGGCGCCTCGCTCATCGCCGCGATCGACGCGCGCATGGGCGAGATCTATCTCGGAACCTTCCTGCGCGATGCGGCTGCATTGGTCGAACATGCATTGGTCGAACCGATCGATGCCGAACGGCTCGCGCGTCCAGCCGAGGTCGCATTGCCGCAGGATCACGCGTGGGTCGGCATCGGCAGCGGCTTCGCGGCCGACGAGGGTTCACTGATCTGCACGCTCGGCCCGCTGCTGTTGCGGCATGATGCGACCGCCTTGCCGCACGCTTCCGATGTGGCCCGGCTTGCGGTGCGCGGATTCGCGCGGGGCGAAGCCGTCGCGCCCGAACGCGTCGAACCGGCCTACCTGCGCAACAACGTGGCGCTTACGCTCGTGGAACAACAAGCATCGCGCGGCTGATCGTCCACGCGCGATGCTTGCGAGATCGCGCCCTTATTTCACGCGATCGGCGATGAAGTGATAGACCAGCATGCCGATGCCGGCCGCGCCGACCAGCAGGCCGAAGGCGCCCGGGTTGTTGCTGTCCAGGTGCAGTGCGCTGACCAGGCCGAGCGCGACGCCGACCGAGGTCAGCACCAGCCCCCACTTCAGCGCGGACAGCCGGCGGTTGCGTTCGTCGGCGAGCAGCATCGACTTGACCATGTCCTCCGACACGTTGCTTTCCACCATCCGCTTGCGTAGGCGGGCCTCGACGACGATCTTGATCGCCATCACGATACACACGAACAGGACGATCGGGATCAGTATTGCGAAATCCATGACATTGCTCCGGTAAGGCGGGCGCATCGGCCCGTTCGGAACGATGGACAGGGGCAGGGGGCGTCCGGTTGCACCTTCATGGAGTCGAACTGCAAATCCTGATTCGCGAGTAACCTGCAACCATTCGGCGACCGGAGGTATCCATCGCCCCATGAGTGAGGACCAGGAGTTGGTGACGGCGGTGATTGCGCGAACGCCCGGCGCGTTCGAGCGCCTGATCGCGCGCCATCAGGCGCTGGTCTGGCACGTCGTCTACCGGATGGTGAAACATCCCGAGGACGCGCGCGAGCTGTGTCAGGACGTGTTCTTGCGCGTGCACCAGAGGCTGCATCAGTACCGATTCGAGAGCGCGTTGTCGACCTGGATCGGGCGCGTTGCGTTTTCGGTCGCGAGCCGGCACCTGCAGAAGAAACGGCTGCCGCTGGCCGAGCCCGCGATCGATGATGAAGGCGACCTGTTCGACGACATCGGCGATGGTTTCGACCTCGAAGCGGCTTGCGCAGATCGCGAGACGATGCAGCATCTGAACGCCGCCATCGAAGCGCTGCCGCCGCTGCAGCGCACGCTGGTAACGCTGTACCATCTCGACGAACTGGGCATCGCGGAAATCGGCTGCATCACCGGCCTGCCCGAAGGCACGGTCAAGAATTATCTGTTTCGTGCGCGCCGGCGCCTGCGCCGGCAGCTCGAAACCCGACTGGGAGCGATCGCATGAACAGCAACGATCTCGATCACGACAAGCATGCACAAGCAGAGGCCGAACGCGCCGAGCGCGAACAGTCCGCGGCGAGCGGCGATCCGCGCGTGAACCGCTACCGGCTGATCGTGCGCGCGTTGAAGCAGCCGCTGCAACCGCAACTGCCCGCGGATTTTGCCGCGCGCGTGGTCGCCGCGATCGAACAGCGCGAACACGGCGATGGCCTCGAGGACTGGATGGTCGTCCTGCTGCTGTTCGCGATGGGCGTCGGCGGCTTGCTGTTCGTCGGGCCGACGCTCGCGAACATCGCGCATTCGATGGTCAGCATCAGCTTGCCGCCATTGCCCTGGAATCAACTGGTGATGGCGGCGCTCTGCATCGGCATTGTCTGGGCCATCGACAGCGGCTGGATGCGCATGCGTCCAGGCTCGCGCCGCCTCTGAATAACGCGTCCCTGATCGGGACGCCGCGCCTCAATTCGACTTGTGCACCTGCGCACCCCAGACCACCTGCAGGCGGCGATCGCGACCGCAGCCGACGCGGTACTGCTCGTAATATTGCGGGTTCTTGATCGTGAATTTCTGGTGGTATTCCTCGGCGGCATAGAACGGCCCCGCTGCGGCGATCTGCACCGCGATCGGCTGCTTGAAATTCGACTTCAGCGCGTCCTTGTACGCCTGCGCCTGCTTCATCTGGGTCGCGTCGTGCACGAAGATCATGCTGCGGTATTCGTCGCCGCTGTCGCAGGCCTGCCCGCCGACCTGGGTCGGATCGATGTCGTGCCAGTAGATGTCCAGCAGTTTCGCGTAGCTGATTTTCGTCGGGTCGTAGTGCACCTCGACGGTTTCGACATGGCCGGTGGTGCCGGTCGACACCTCGTCGTAGTTCGGATTCTTCACGTGGCCGCCGCTGTAGCCGGAAATCGCGCTGATTACGCCAGGCACCTTGTCGAACGCGCGCTCCATCGTCCAGAAGCAGCCACCGGCGAAGGTCGCGATCGCGAGTTTTGCGCTCGGTATCGCATTGGCCAGGGTGACGCCGGTCGTGCGCGCGCCCGGCGCAGTTTTCGCAGGCGCAGCGAAACCGTGTGCGGCGAATGTCAGCGCAACGCCGAGTGCGAGCGCACATACCGTGTTGCGAATTGTCGTCGTGCGCATGCTCAGATCCTCAGTGCGGGCAACGGCTGGCCCTTGGCTACGAAATTCAATGCGACGCCATTGTTGCACCACCGCTGCCCGCGCGGCGACGGGCCGTCGTCGAACACGTGGCCCTGGTGGCCGCCGCAACGCACGCAATGGTATTCGGTGCGTTCCTCGAAGAATTGGCGATCCTTCACGAACGCGGTATGCCCGGCGATTGATTGGGTGAAGCTCGGCCAGCCGGTGCCGCTCTCGAACTTGTTGACGCTCGCGAACAGCGGCAGGTAGCACGCTGCGCACACAAACGTGCCAGCGCGGTGCTCGTCCAGCAACGGACTGGTGAACGCGCGCTCGGTTCCTTGCTCGAACAGCACGGTGTACGACGCCGGCGGCAACAGCTTGCGCCACGCATCCTTCGACTTGCGCAGCGGCGGGATGATCACGTCGATGACTTGGCTCGCGGCTTGCGCAAGCTTCGGCAGCAACGGCAGCAACGGCAGCGCAGCGAGCGCGGCCATGGATTGCAGCAGGGTACGGCGTTGCATGTAGGTCTCCGGAATTGCCGACACGATTGCCGGCATGCGCAAAGGATCACAGGTCGGTCGTTTTGCCAACGTGAACGCCGCGGTGGGCGATGGCAAACGATGCGTCGATCGCAAACCCATTGGAGCCCGACTTTCGATCCGTGATCGCATGGCTGATACGCATGGCCGGGCAAAAATGTTACGCGGCAGTGCGTGATGCGGACAGCCAGCCGCCAGCGGGTGCCCGGCGCGCGATGGCACGCAACCTCAGCTCATCATGCTTTCGCCCAATGCCATCGTCTCGATGAACGACGCGAACAGCGGGCCCAGGCTCGCGCCGAAGCGCGGATTGATCTCGAAGATCAGCGGTTGCCTGTTCACGACCTTGTAATTGAAGCAGCACAGACCTTCGAATCCGATCGACGCGAGGATCCGGCCGAACAGATCCAAGCATGGGCATTCGCAGACCGCGCGCCCGCAATCAGGATCGCGGCCCTTGATGAAGACATCGTGCTCGTAGGTGAATTCGATGGTCGTCGAACACACGATCCGACCGCGCTTGAACAGGATGTGCGAGGTGTATTCGGTTTTCCCCGGGATGTATTCCTGCCGAAAGTAGTCCGGCGCAACCAGCTTCTGCGCATACGACTTCTCGTCAGCGGCGCCGTGGACGATATGGCTGTTGGCGCCCCATTCGTCGGTGCGTTTCTTGAGGATGTACGGATATGCCTGGAACAAACCCATGGCCGGAACGCAGTCGCCGTATCCGTTTTTTCCCAGCGCGCGATTCAACAGAAGTTTGTCGTCGCACAGCGCGACGCTCTCGGAACTCGGAATCGGAATCGGATTCTCGGCAAGCGCCTCGCCCAGCTCGTGCAGGCAGCGCAGGTCGCCCACGGTCAGCGGAACCACGAGGTCGTGTTCGCGCATGTTCTGCAGCGTGAAATCGCCGAATGCGATCTGGTGCGGCGTGGATTCGAAGCCCGCGCGGATGTCGTCTTCCCAGTCGGGCTTGGTCGAAAACAGGATGTTCATTGCGCTACGCGGGAAACGCAACGATCACGCGCCACGCGCGATCGCTTGCGCGAACGAGATCGCGAGGCCGTCCGGGTCGATGCAGACGGCGAGGCGGATGCCTTCCCCGGGCTGGTCGATCGGCGGCATCACGAAGCGCGCGCCACGCGAGCGCAGTTCCGCATGGGTCGCATCGAGGTCGGCGACCGAGAAGCCGAGCGAGCAGCTTCCAGCGGCCGGTCCGGAGCGTCCGTGCAACTGGTCGGCCGACGCCGGGGCAAGATGCAGCGCGAGCGTGGTCGCGCCTGTCTCGAATTCGCTCCAGCCCGGCGTTTCCAAACGCAACGCGAAGCCCAGCGTGTCGCGATAGAACGCAACCGAACGGCCCATGTCGGATACGTTGACCATCGCGTAATCGATCTTGTCGAACATGCCGCGTCTCCCCGTGCCGAACCGATCCCTGCAGGATCGATCATGCTACGGCCGGTCGTTTCGTGGAAGAGCTTGCGGTATGCCGGCGGGAATCGCCTGGCAGCCCCAGCCCCGCGTCACGTCGCCAGGTTCAATGCCACCCACGGCACCAGGGTGAAGAACAGGATGCAGATCTTGTACGCGGAAATTCCGCCGTAATTGACCGCATCGAAAGTCTGGACGGAAATGCGGAACCAGCGCGCGCAGATGCGATAGAGCGGGTCGTGCGCGGTTGCGATGAGGACGAACCAGAACAGCAACACGCCGTAGTTGATCGCGAAGGACCACAGCAGCACGGCCTTGAGGGTGGCGACGGACATGTGCGTACTCCTGTCATGGGGAGGCGAAACCGCCGTGCACCGATTCAGCGCAACATGATGCGTTCCGCCGATGGTAACGCCTGTACCAAGTCGCGCCGCGAAGCAGCGTCGGATCGAATGGATTGTTTGAGCGCACTGTAAATGATTTGGGTCTCATTTTTCGACGGTGACAACATGTGCCTGGATCTTGCCATCCACGCAATGCGTCCCGAACCTCTGCGCGATGGCGGCTTCTGCCGCATCGGGGGACTTCCTTCGCAAAAGTGGACACCCGCTTGTTAGTTGCATCGTACTTCAAACTCGGATGGCGAGCGGTACCCGAGTGCAGAATTTAGGCGTCGGTGGTTGTAGAAATCGATGTAGCTTCTCAGTGCTGTCCGAAGGGC
>JANXZP010000132.1 GCA_025355485.1 Pseudomonadota bacterium | reverse complement strand
CGAATTGCTGATCGTGATGGTGGTGGTCGCGATCCTGGCGGCCATTGCAGTGTCCAGCTACAAGGAACAGGTTCGCAAGAGCAGGCGCACCGAGGCTTACAACTACGTCAGTCAGTTCAAGCTCGCCCTCGAACGCCAACGTGCTGAGAATCCCTGCTATGCGCCATCGGGCAATGCCGGATGCAGCGCGGCCTACACCCAGTCGGGCACCTATCCGCCCACGCCGACCAACAGCAGCAGCTATTACACAATCACCATCGCCTACAGTACGTCGCAGCCGTATTACACGATCACGGCGGCGCCAGCCTCGACGCAAGCCGGCGATCGTTGCGCCAATCTTTGCGCATATTCACCGGGAGCAACCAGTACGTCGACCTGCGGCGCCAACAAGCCGCTGTGGGCGACCGCATCCTGCAACTGATGTAGCGGATGCCTCCGATCCATCAAGCGCCAGTCATCACCCGATAGCACGGCTGGTAGTCGCCGGATATCTTCATCCTGTTCTGCGCGACGAACGCGCGCAGCAGGGCGTCCAGCGCCTGCATGATGTCGATGTCGCCGTGGATCTCGAACGGCCCTTCGGCCTCTATCCGCTGCATGCCCTCTTCCTTGACGTTGCTAGCGACGATGCCGGAGAACGCGCGCCGCAGGTTCGCGGCGAGTTCGTGCGGTGCCTGGTCGCGATGCAGGTTCAGGCCGGCCATCGCCGCGTGGCTCGGCACGAACGGATGCTGGAATTCGATCGGCAGCCGAAGCATCCAGTTGAAGAAGAACGCGTCCTGCGAATCGATGCGGCGCTGGCGCACGTGCTTCATGCCCTGCTTCATCGTGCGCGCGACGGCCTCGGGATCGTCGACGATGATCTTGTAGCGCGCGCCGACCGCTTCGCCGAGGGTCAGGCGCAGGAAGCGATCGATCTGTTCGAAATACGCAGCCGACGCGCGCGGCCCGGTAAGTACCAGCGGGAACTTTTCGTTCGCGTTGTCCGGGTGTAGCAACACGCCGAGCAGGTAGAGGATTTCCTCGGCGGTGCCGACACCGCCGGGGAACACGATGATGCCGTGGCCGAGCCGCACGAACGCTTCGAGGCGCTTCTCGATGTCCGGCATGATCACCAGGTGGTTGACGATCGGGTTCGGCGATTCGGCCGCGATGATGCCGGGCTCGGTGATCCCGATGTAGCGGTTCTGCTGGCGGCGCTGCTTGGCGTGGGCGATGGTCGCGCCCTTCATCGGGCCCTTCATCGCGCCCGGGCCGCAACCGGTGCAGATGTCGAGCGCGCGCAGGCCGAGTTCGTAACCGACCGACTTGGTGTAGTCGTACTCCTCGCGCGCGATCGAATGCCCGCCCCAACACACGACCAGGTTCGGGTCGTTGCGCGCCTTGAGGATGTGCGCGTTGCGCAGGATCTCGAACACCGCGCTGGTGATGCCCTCGCTGCTGTCGCTGACGAACCTGGCGCTGCCTTCGACTTCGGTGCTGGTATAGACGATGTCGCGCACCACTGCGAACAGCAGTTCGGCGACGCCGCGGACGATCTCGCCGTCCACGAATGCCTGCGCCGGTGCGTTGCGCAGTTCGAGCTTGATGCCGCGATCGTGCGGCTGGATCTGGATGTCGAAATCCGGATACATCTGCTGCGCGGCGCGCGCATCGTCGGCGGGACTGCCGGTGGTCAGCACCGCGAGCGCGCAACGGCGCAGCAAGTCGTGCAAGCCACCGTCGGACGCATCGCGCAGGCGCGCGATCTCGGCGCGCGACAACACATCGAGTCCGCCGCGCGGCGACACCAGCGCGTTGACCGCGCCCTGCCGGGCGGGATCGGTGGAGTTCGGCGGAATGTTTGCGGGCGGGCTGATCGTGGTTGCGGTCGTGGACATGTCGTGTGCGTCGATGGAAGTCAGCCGAAAATGTAGCACGCGTATCGTTCGCGGCCGCTGTGCTATTGCGCAAACGCCGTTCCTGCGCATCCATGCGCCCGCGGCATTCGTGCGTCCATGCACAGCAAAGAACGGCCGACGTTTCCGCCGGCCGTTCGATGCGTTGCGATCAAGCGCGTTGCTGGATCAGAACTTGTAGCTCGCGGTCATCATCACCGACCAACGCTGGCTCGGAACCGGTACGCCCGGGGTCTGGCCTTCGTTGATCACCAGCGAACCCGGCTGGTAGTTGCCCGCTCCGTTCTTGTACTGCGCCGAACTGATGTCGTAGATGTACTTGCCGGTCACCGGATCGATGCCGCTGACATTGGCCAGATTGCGGGTGAGCGGGAACGCGGCGCGCTTCTCGACGCCCCACTTGCTGTTCAGCAGGTTGCCGAAGTTGAAGATGTCGAAGCGCAGCTCGCCCTTGTTGCCGTCGAACAGGCCCGGGATCTGCTGGCGGAAACTCAGGTCGAACTGGTTCAGCCACGGCGAGCGCTCGGTGTTGCGTCCGGCGATCTGGCCTTTGTGCGTCCTGAGGTAGTTGTCGCTGTTGATGTAGTCCATGAACTGCTGTTTCTGGGTCGCGGTGACCGCCGGCGCCCACAGCACATCGGTGGTCGATGCCGGGATATACGCCAGGTCGCGCGAATAGCTGTCGCCGTTGGTGTCGGTGCCCGAAATCCAGCTGTATGGCGCGCCCGAGTGCATATCGCCGAACATGCTGATGCTGGTCTTGTAGTCGCCGAAGAAGTCGTGCTGCCAGGTCATGCTGGCGATCACGCGTACCGGGACGCTGTAGTTCGAGGTCGCTGCGACGTCGGTGTTCGGATTCACCCAGACGTTGCCGAGGATGTTCGAGTTGGCGACGCTGGACGTGCCCGGATTGACGTCGGTGGCACGGCCGAGGCGCAACGCGGCAGTCGCGGCCCAGTCGTCCGCCATCGGTTTGCTCAACGACAAGGTCAGCGTGTGCGACTGGCCCTGGTGGGTGTTGGTCAACTCGGTAACGTTGGCGAACGAGGGGTTGGCATTGAACTTGGCATTGGCCGAACAGGTAGACAGCTTGGTCGGGTTGCAGAAATACAGACGACCGTCCGGACCCTTGAACGTCGAGGCACCGAGATTGAGGTTCTTGTAGAAAATGTCGTCGTTGGTCTGGGTGAAATTGAACTCCGCCGATGCAATCACGCCCATCCACGCGAGCTGGTGGTCGAACGCCAGCGCGAACTGGGTGGTGTTCGGCATCTTGAAGTTCGGGTCGATCGTGTCGACGCCCATCTGCGCAACGCCCGAACCCAGCACCAGCGCGCCCGAACTCGGGATCAGCGGATTGCTGGCGTTGTAAACCGGCGCCTGCTTGATATAGGCAATCTGCCCTGCTGGACAGGTCGCGCCGACGGCCTTGGTGTAGTTCTTGCCGTTGCTGCTGCACAACAGCGTGCCCGGGGCATTGCTGGCTGCGTTGACAATGTCATAGGTGACGATCGTGGTGCCGGGGTTGCCGAAACTGTTCGAATACCACACGGTCGGCACGTCGGAAACGAACACGCCGAGTCCACCGCGCAACTGGGTCAATCGCTCGGTATCGAACCGGTAGTTGAACGAAAAACGCGGCTCGAACGCACCGTTGCCGCTGGGCGTGGCGTTGTTCGCGAAACCGAAACCGCCCTTGGTCGCAGTGCAAATCGTCTTGCCACTGCCGTCCCTGAAGGTGAACGGCGTGCCCGGAGCCGATGCGAAGCAGGGATTCAATAGCGGATCGTTCGGGAACTGCGGCACGTCGTAGCGCACGCCGTACTGCACGGAGAGCTTGTCGGTCGCACGCCAAGTGTCTTCGATGAAGGCGCCGTACTGCTGCTTCTTGAACGTCGCCACAGCCTGATTGAGGCTCAGGCCCGGTGCAGCAGTCTTGACCAGGTATTCCTCCCAGTCGCCCGCCGCGAAATTCGGCAGGCCCTGGTAGGTATAGCTGCCGTCAAAACCCTGCACGAAGGCGTTGAACACCTTGTCCTGGTTGCCGTTGAAACCGGCCTTGACGGTGTGGTCGTTCAGGTGCCAGGTGCCGGCGAAGTAGCCGTAGATGCTCTTGATGTCCAGCGCGTTGACCTGGCTGGAGAACTCGGTGCCCAAGGTCACGCTCGGGGTGAAGCTGCTGGTGGTGGTGGTGACCTGCACCGATGGCTGGTAAATGCCATCGAGCGGCCCGCGCACCTGGGTGATGTGCGAGTAAGACAGGTCGGCTTCGGTCGAGAACGTGTCGCTCCAGTCGCTGAACAACTGGCCGATGTAGCTCTTGATGTTGCGATCCTTGTGATACCAGTTGCTGTTCGGCGTCACCGAGGTCGAACTACCGGTCGGCACCGGCTGGGTTTCCTTGGTCTCGTTGAAGCGGAAGACCGCGCGCTGCGAATCGCTGATGTTCCAGTCGATCTTGGCGAGGTAGCGCTCGTCGGTGAGATTGGCCAGCGTGCGGTCGCCCGGGTTCAGGCCCAGTGTGCTCGCCTGGTTGAGCACCGAGTTGAAGAACGCGGTGTTGAGCCCGGCCACCAGCGTGGCGCTGCCGGTACCGTCGCTGGGTGCGGAGGTCGCGCCGATCCCGATGCGGTTGCTCTTCTCATAGCCGGCGAAGAAGAACAGCTTGTCCTTGACGATCGGGCCGCCGACGGTGAAGCCCGAAGTCCACTCGCGCTTCCAGCCGGTGTACGGCAGATCCGTGGTGCCACCGATCGGCCTGATCTTGCCCATGAAGCCATCGTCCGCGGTGCGGTAGCTGTAATAGACCGAACCGTGGAAATTGTTCGTGCCGCTCTTGGTCACCGCGTTCACGTTCGCGCCGACGCAGCCGCGCGTGCTCACGTCGAAGTTGCTGGTGGCGAGCTGGTACGACTCGATCGTGTCCTTCGATACCGGCGAACCGACGCTGGCAAGACCGTTGGACTCCAGGCCGAACGGGTCGCCCGCGTTGACGTTGTCCACGGTGATGCAGTTGTAGCGGAAGTTCTTGCCGTTCGCCGAAATCGCGCCGGCATCGCGGTCGGTGATCGAGATGCGCGGATCGGTGCGCGCGACATCCTGGATCGAGCGGTCGCCGTCGGGAATCGCCTGTAGCTGCGCCTGCGAAATTGACGTGCCCAGACCCTTGTTGTCGCGGTTGAACACGACCGCCGCGCGATTGCCCTTCACCTGCACCGCGCCCAGATCGGTCGCGTTCGCCGCCGCCACAGCGCCCAGCGCCAGATCGATGGTCTTGACCTCTGCCAGTTGCAGATAGACGTTGTCCTGGGTTTCGGTCTGGCCGTCCCTGGTGATTGTCACCTTGTACGGGCCGCCCACGCGTAGGCCGTTGGCGAGGTAATGGCCACCAGCGTTGGTGGTGGTATGGCTCACGGTTCCGGATGGGACGTGCACGATCGTCACCTGTGCGCCAGCGATGGGCTGGCCATTCGCGCTGGAGATGCGCCCATCAAGCGCTGACGTGGTGTCCTCGGCGAATGCCGATGCGCTGGCCAGGGCTACGCACAGCGCGAAGGAAAGTCGGGACAGCCTGACCGAGTTGCGATTCATGAGCCTTGCCTTTGTTTGATGTGATGCGAACGACGCGCGCGCTCCTAACAGGCCAGTGCACGCCACGTAATATGCAGGTTGGACAGAAGCGTGAATCCCCAGCCTCTGTGATAACGATAGATTAACACGATACCTGCGATGTGTGACAGCCATCTGACATCCGTCATCTGGCATCTTCATCAATGAAATCAGTCGCATGAGTGGACATGCGCCGGCGCATGGCGGCGCTTCTCCGCGTTCATCGATTGCGCCGGAATGGGTGACGCGCGAAGCAGCTCAGCCGTGCGGCGCGATGTGCAGGTAGACACCGAGGCCGTCGAGGAACATCTGCACCGACACAGTCACCAACAACATGCCCATCAGCCGCTCCACCGCGACCAGCACGCGCGCGCCAAGGATCTTGTACAGGTAGGTCGCGGCGAACAGGATCATCGCCGTCGCGAACCACGCGACCAGCAACGCGATGCTCCAGTCGACCGTGCGCTGCGGATCGGAATGGCTCATCAGCATCACCGAAGCCATGCCCGACGGGCCGGCGATCAGCGGGATCGCCATCGGCACGATGAAGGGTTCGCCCTCGGGCACGTCGCCGAACATGCCTTCGGCACTCGGGAAAATCATCTTCAGGCCGATCAGAAACAGTACGATGCCGCCGCCGATGCTCACTGACTCCTGTCGCAAGTGCATCGCCGCGAGCACGTACTGGCCGCCGAACAGGAAGCCCATCAGCACCGCGAGCGCGATGACCAGCTCGCGCGCGAGCACGAGGCGGCGGCGATTCGGAGCCAACGGGCGCAGCAAGCCGAGGAACACCGGGATGTTGCCCAACGGATCGAGGATCAGGAACAGCAACAGTGCGGCCGACCATGTGCTCATGGCGCATGTCCCGAAGCTGCGATGTCGGGCACCCAAATCGATCCGCGTTGCACTCTGCCGGCGGCCGACAGCAGATGCACGCACGCGTCCGCATAGGCGCTCGCTGGCGGCCACTTGCCGGGCGATTCGGTCATGAAGGCCTTGGTGCGCAGCGGCGTCTGCATCGGCCCGGGTTGCAGCGCGGAGACGCGGATCGATGAATTCTCCAACTCATCGGCGAGCACATGCAGCAATCCCTGCAACGCGAATTTCGCGACGCCATAGCCGCCCCAGTAGGCGCGGCCGACGCGCTGCGGATCGTCCATCACGAACACCACCGCGCTGTCCGGCGCACGACGCAGCAATGGAAGGCACGCCTGCGTCAGCAGGAACGGCGCGCCGACATTGACGTGCATCGCGTTG
>JANXZP010000117.1 GCA_025355485.1 Pseudomonadota bacterium | reverse complement strand
TGCACGACGATCGGCTGCACCGAACTGGTTCCGGATTTGCCGACCTGCCCGCCGCCGGAGACCAGGGTGATGCTGTCGTTGCCCGTCGCGGTCTCCGGCGCCTGCATGCTGGTGCCGCCGACCGGATCGCTGGCGAGGATGTTGGTGGTGCCGTAGTTGCCGAACGTGAAATTGACGCTGGCGTGTCCGTTGGCATCGGTGACGCTGGATGGAGCGCTCAGCACGAAGCCATTGCTGCTTGACCAGTTGATGGTGCGTCCCGCAACCACCGCACCATCGACATTGCGCACTTCGACCACGAGCGGTTGCACACTGGCGCTGCCGCCCAGGCCGCGCTGTCCGCCGCCTGACATCAGCGCGAGGCTGTCGGCCGACGCAGTGCCTGCGCACAACAGGGCCAACAGCGCCAGGATGCCGAAGGTGAATCCGTGTTTGCGGCGCGTGCGCGCGATCGGCGCACGCGATGGATGGTTGCCGGTAGCGTCCCCGACTTGCGTGGCCTGTGTCATCGCACTTCCCCCTGTGGATTGGCGGCGCAAGCTGCCGAATGAGCGTGTCTGTATTCTTGTTGTGTTTTTGTGGATTGCAGCAGAATTCAGCTGCAATCACGGCGTTGCCGCCAAGGCGGCAATGTGGTTGCACCAGCGACGGGATGACGCATCAACGCTCCCCAGCGGACGGTCCGGCTAGCAGATCTACGCGATTCGGCGCTGGATTGCCAGTGGTCAGATGGGCGAGACGCGGCAGCGATCCGGACTGGCTTTGCGGATGGCGACGTACAGCCATTTGAACAGCGCGAGCGCGGCGAAATAGAGCACCGCCGCAGCCACCGCTTCCTGCGGCGCGTGCACCCATGCGCCGTCGCCGGGCAAGTGCAGCGAAGGGATGATGTCGGCGGTGATGCCCAGCGGAGGCCATGCCAGCGCCACCCCGGCGCCGATCGCGCCCAGATACGCCGCGAGCGAGAATGCCCACGTGCCTTTCAGCCACATCTGCTCGTCGCCGCTGACTCGCCTGTTGCGCGCGATCCACACCAGCTTGACCAGCGCCAGCCAGCCGAACGCGACGAACGGCCAAACCGCGTCGAGCGGCTGCGCGAACATCGCCGCCAGCAACAGATAGATAGCGGCAAGGACGAACAACAACGTGCGCCGCGTGCGGCGACCCATCGCGATGACGAACGGTATCGCGGAGAAGAGCCCGGTCGCGTTGAGCAGGATGAACTCCATAACCAGCATCAGCAGCACGGTTTTCACCGCATCGGCAACAAACGCGAACGGACTGATCCACACCCACAGGCAAAAACCGCTGGTAACCGCATCGGGCAGGCCGATCAGCAGCGCATCCAGCAGCCTGCCGGCTCGGCTCGGAGTGGCGGGGGACATTCCGGTGGCGTGCATCGGCAAGCCTCGGTGTTGCTGTGGACGGCGGGAAACCGTGCGGTGGCGCGGACGGTTTGTCAGTCGCCGCCGCCGCAGGGACAATATACGCCGCGCGCGTTGCGCTGTGAATCAGGCCCTGGGGAATCCAATGAGCATCCTGCGCATGACCGACTTGAACCTTGCGGGCAAGCGCGTGCTGATCCGCCAGGATCTGAACGTGCCGATCGACAACGGCCGCATCACCTCCGAGCAGCGCATCGTCGCTTCGTTACCGACGCTCGGGGCCGCGCTCGCCCATGGCGCGACCGTGCTGGTGATGTCGCATCTCGGTCGCCCGAAGGAAGGCGTGTGGAGCGAGGCCGATTCGCTCGCGCCGGTCGCGAAGCACCTGTCGGAATTGCTCGGCATCGAGGTGCGGCTCGTGAAGGACTGGGTCGATGGCGTGGATGTCGCGTCGGGGAGTCTCACGCTACTGGAAAACTGTCGCATGAATATCGGCGAAGGCAAGGACGATGAGGCGCTGTCGAAGAAGTACGCGGCGCTGTGCGACGTGTTCGTGATGGACGCTTTCGGCACCGCGCACCGCGCGCAGGCGTCCACGCACGGTGTGATCCGTTTCGCCCCAGTCGCGTGCGGCGGGCCGCTGCTGATGGCCGAAATCGATGCGCTCGGCAAGGCGCTGCTCGAACCCGCGCGGCCGTTGCTCGCGATCGTCGCGGGTTCCAAGGTGTCCACAAAACTCGAATTGCTGACCAGCCTGGTGTCGAAGGTCGATCAACTGATCGTCGGCGGCGGCATAGCGAACACCTTCCTCGCCGCGCTCGGCCATCCGGTCGGCAAATCGCTGTGCGAGCGCGACCTGCTCGACACCGCGCGCGCGATTCTTGCCGATGCAAAAGCGCGCGGCGCGGAGATTCCGATTCCGACCGACGTGGTGGTCGCACCCGCGTTCGCCGCCGATGCGCCCGCGACGATCAAGCGCATCGACGATGTGGGCGAGGACGACATGATCCTCGACATCGGCCCGGAAACTTCGACGCGCTACGCCGCGTTGATCCATCGCGCGGGAACGGTCGTCTGGAACGGGCCGGTCGGCGTGTTCGAGTTCGATGCGTTCGGCAAAGGCACCGAAGTGCTCGCGCATGCGATCGCGGATTCGCAGGCGTTCTCGATCGCCGGTGGCGGCGACACGCTGGCTGCGGTGGACAAGTACGGAATCGCCGATCGCGTGTCCTACATCTCGACCGGAGGCGGCGCGTTCCTCGAATTCCTCGAAGGCAAGGAATTGCCGGCGGTCGCCGCACTGAAGGCACGCGCGCAGTGAGTTTGCGTCGTGGGTGACACGCTGTTCTTCGACCTCGATGGAACCTTGATCGATTCGGCGGTCGGCATCACCCGGTGCGTCGCGTACGCACTGGAAAATCTCGGCGAACCGGTGCCTGCCCATGCCGCGTTGCGACGCTGGATCGGTCCGCCGCTGCGCACGAGTTTCGGCCCTTTATTGCGCGATGCCGAACGCACCGAGCGCGCGGTGGAACTGTATCGCGAACGCTTCGACGCCATCGGCTGGTCCGAGCACACGATCTATCCGGACATCGAACACACCGTGCGCGAGCTGCACGGAAGCGGCCATCGGATTGCAGTCGTCACCGCGAAGAACCAGCCGCACGCCGAGCGCATCGTCGCGCACCTTCCGTTCGGCGACCTGTTCGAGACGGTGTCCGGAGCGAGCTTCGACGGACGCATCAGCGAGAAGCCCGAATTGATCGCGGCGGCGCTCGAACGCCTGGATGTCGCGCCGAAAGGATGCTGGATGATCGGCGATCGCCACATGGACATCGATGGAGCGCGCCATCACGGCATGCGTTCGGTCGGCGTGCTGTGGGGATTCGGCGAGGCGCACGAATTGCACGCCGCGGGCGCGACCCATCTGTGCACAAGGCCTGGCTTGTTGCCTGGCGTGTTCGCGAATGGAGCCGCCACGCCGTAGTCGCTGCTCTTATGCGGGATCGCGCGAACCGATCGACTTGCGGCTTCTCAGTCGGACCGCGTCGAATCGGAATAGCCGAAGCGCTCGATGTACGGCTGCAACGCGGGCAGGAAGGACTCGAGGTGCTCGCGATAACGCTCCCAGCGATAACGCGCTTCGCGATAGATCGGCTTGCCGACCTGTTCGTAGCTCGGCGTGTTGATGCGTCCGCGATCCAGCGCCCTCGTCGAGAATTGCCTGAGTCCTTCCTCCCACGGCACCTGCAGGAAATCGCATAGGGCGCGGATCTGGCCGTCGAAGTCGTCCACCACGTCTTCGTAGCGGATCGTGTGCACGGTCAAGGGCAATTGCGTGCGATACATTTCCCAGAGATCCATCGTCCGTGTGTACAACGCGACGGTATCGGCGATCGTGCAGAAATTCGCCATCGCTTCGTTGAGCTTGAAGTTCTGCATGAAACAGCTAAGCACGACATCGCATGGATGACGGATCGCGAACAGAAACTTCGCCTGCGGAAAGACCCGATGCAAAAGCCCCGCCATCGTTGTGTGCAATGGGAACTTGTCGAGGACGAGCAAGGACGAGTCGCAAACGCCTTCCCTGGCGGCCGACCGGAAATAGACTTCACGCAGGTACGTGATGTCGAACGCATCGAAATCAGGAAGAGCGTTTGGATAGCCCTTCGGCATGCTGCGCACGGCATCCATGAGATCTTGAGCAGGCGGCTTTTCCTCCATCGTCCGGATTGCGCCGTGGCTGTCGAGGACATGATTCAGCAAGGTGGTTCCCGACCGCGGAAAGCCGATGAGGAAAGCGGGATTCGCTCCGATTGTGGGAGCGCGCACGGGTTCCCATTCGCACAGCCATCCCTTGCCAGCCAGGTCGAGCATGTGCTCGACGCCCGCGAGGAATTTAGTCTTGCCGGGGTTTTCGCGCTGCCACGGAGCAAGCGCAAGCGCATTCCCAGGCGTGAATGCCGCGATCGCATCCGCCGCGTCGCCGCATAGATCCATCAGCTTGCCGCGTTCGAAATACGCGGACTGGCGTTGCAAGTCGCTAGGCCGGAAAGACTCGATGCGATCGAGCAATTTGAGACTCAACGGATAGTTCTTGAGCCGTCGTTCGACTTTGCATGACGCCAGAGTCAATTCGATGATTGCGTTCTGCTGCTGGGTGCCGATGCCGATGCACCCCAGTCCGTCTTCGGCGACCGCTTTCGCTTCGGCGACACGATTTGTGCTTTCGTAAAGGTGGGCGAGGTTCGCGCACGCGTCCAGATTGGCTGGGTCGATTGCGATCGCCTCGCGGTAGGCATTCTCGGCCGCATCCAGCCGATGCGATGCGTTTTCCAGCAGACCACGCAGATTCCACGCACTTGCATTCAGTGGACTCGATGTCAACAGCCGCCCGAGCAGAGTTTCGGCATGTCGCAATTCGCCGGCGCGGAGCCACCTACCAACGGCGTTCGCCCAATGTTGGTCCCGCAATGCCCGGTCGGTCGGCGATTGCAGGCAATTGCCCAACTCCTCCTCGCAATCTGGCAAATCGGGCGATACTTTATCGAGCCTTTCGAGCCATCGTATCGACTGCGAGAAGTCACCCAGGGCGCGCAGGCATCGCGCCTTTTCGAGGAGCACGGGTTCTTCGTCCGGATGCTCTCGGGCCAGACGATCGATCAACAGCATCGCATGCGATGTCTCGCCTTGCTCGCGCAGGAATTTGCCGTATCCGAGCAGCATCGCGGGATCGTCCGGCGCGATCTTCTCGGCGTGCTCGAAGTGGATGCGCGCCTGTGCGGAATCACCTGCGTGCAGGCAGGCGCTGGCGAGGCTGAGCAGGATCGGCAACGTATCGGGTTGCGTGGCGAGCGCGTTTGCGAAACTTTCCACCGCGGCTGCCCATGCACCAGCTTGCTGATGGCACAACGCGAGTCCATAGCATGCCTGCGCATACTCGGGCGATCCGGCAAGTACGGCTTCGAAACTGCGTTTCGCAGAATCGAAATCCTGTGTTTCAAGTTGCGCATAGCCGAGCTGAGTCAGCAGGTCGCTATTGCCGGGACACAACGCATCTGCTTTGTAAAGCAGGTAGCACGCGTTCGCGGGGCGCCCAGTACGCAGGCAGAAGTCGCCGTAGTCGGCGAGGGCGATCGGATCGGCGCGATCCTTGGCGAGGTACTCGAGGAACAGGGCGTCGGCGCGCTGCAGGTCGTTGCGTTCCACCGCGTCGATCGCCGCTTGCAGCAGAGGTCGATCTGTCTGAATTGCCATGATCCTTGAATACATCGCGCCCATTCGCTGACGGATCGCATGATAACGCAGGCCGATCGTAGCGGCTGCGTCGGGCATTGCCGCGGGTTACCCTGATCGACGTTTGTGTGCAGCAGACGGCGTTCCCGCAGCGCAACCCCTCTGTGCTAGGTTTCCGTCGAACGGAGATCGCCATGACCGACCAGTTGCGACGCACCAAGATCCTTGCCACGCTCGGTCCCGCGACCGATTCGCCCGGAGTACTCGAAGCGCTGCTGCGCGCGGGAGTCGATGTGGTGCGGCTGAACTTCTCGCACGGCACTCCGGCTGATCACGCGCGGCGTGCGAGCGAGGTTCGCGCGATCGCGGAATCATTGCACCGCGAAGTCGGCGTACTCGCCGATTTCCAGGGGCCGAAGATCCGCGTCGAACGCTTCGCCGACGGCAAGGTGCAGTTGCGCGAGGGCGATGCGTTCACGCTCGACTGCCGCGCCGATGCGCCGATGGGGGATGCAACCCGGGTCGGCATGAGCTACCTCGGGCTGGTCAAGGACGTGCATGCAGGCGATGTGCTGCTGCTCGATGATGGCCTGATCGCGCTCCGCGTGGTCGCGATCGAAGGCACCAACATCCGCACCGAGGTCATGACCGATGGCGTGCTGTCGGATCGCAAGGGGCTCAACCGGCTCGGCGGCGGTCTGTCGCTGGGCGCATTGACCGACCAGGATCGCGCCGACATCGCGCATGCGGCGGCGATGGGCGTGGACTTCATGGCGATCTCGTTCTGCCGTTCGGCACAGGACATCGACGAGGCACGGCAGATCGCGCGCGAGGCCGGATCGCGCGCCGCGATGGTCGCCAAGATCGAACGTGCCGAAGCGATCGAGAACCTCGGCGAGATCATCCAGGCATCCGACGTGGTGATGGTCGCGCGCGGCGACCTGGGCGTGGAGATCGGCGACGCCGAATTGCCGGGCCTGCAGAAAAAGATCATCCGCGAGGCGCTCGCGCGCAGCCGCGTGGTGATTACCGCAACGCAGATGCTGCAATCGATGGTCGATCATCCGATTCCAACACGCGCCGAAGTGCTCGACGTCGCCAACGCGGTGATCGACGGCACCGACGCGGTGATGCTGTCGGCTGAAACGGCATCAGGCCTGCATCCGGTGCGCGCAGTCGAGGCGATGGCGCGCATCTGCCTCGGCGCCGAGCGCCAGTTCGAGGCCGACACCGATTTCGAGAAGGCGCAGCGCAACCTGCAGAAGACCGACCAGGCGATCGCGATGGCGGCGATGTTCCTGGCCGAACACATCCAGGTGCGCGCGATCCTGGTGCTGACCGAATCAGGCGGCACCGCGCGGTTCCTGTCGCGCTACCGTTCCGAGGCGCCGATCTACGCGCTCTCGCGCCACGCCGGCGCGCGCCGGCGCATGGCGCTGATGCGCGACGTGTTCCCGATCGCGTTCGACAGCCGCGGCCTGCCGCCGCGAGACGCCGCGCGTGCGTCCGTCGCCTTGTTGTACGAATCCGGCGTGCTGGTCGAGGGCGACAAGGTGATCTTCACCAGCGGCGACACGATGGAACTGCGCGGCGCGACCAACACACTGCGGCTGCTGGAAGTCGGCAAGGGTGGCGTCGCGGATGGAATGGGGGAGTTGTGATGATTCGCTCGATTGGCAAGATCGTGATCGCAGTGACGTTGCTGTTCGTTTGGCTTCCCGTTGTTGACGCCGGTGATATCAAGATTGTCGACAAGGCGAAGCTTGATGCGTACTGGAATTTGGAGGTTGGTGGAAAACCTCGCGAACTCGCGATGATTGAGATCGACGGACGAATGAAACAAGGGCCTGTGGGCTGCATCAATGTGGGATTCGTGATCGACTCCAATGGATCGCCGACCAGATTGCGGCTCCTGAAGGTGGCAATCGATCCCCAAGGGAAACATCATCAAGACGAGACGATGCTTGCCTCGATCATGTCGCAAAGCCTTTCAGACTTTCACTATCGTCCAACCAAGGACAATGTCCAGAAGCAAGAAGTTTTCACGACCTATCCAATTGTCTATTTGGACGCCAAATGGGCCGTGAAGCTTGATGCAGCCCAGAAACTCCGTTTGAATTCTCTGATGCTTGCTACCTGCGAGATCACAGACTTGGCATCGTGGGTGGCGGAACATGGCGTGCGCGAGGCTGTGATCGTACCCGCACCTAGCGCTGAGCAGATTGCCGCTGCCTTGGGGGATGGAAAATAAGGCAATGCCGATACGTTCGGAAACCAATTCGATGCCTCCGGTATAATCACAGGCTTCCCGCAGCCAACACCGGACCCGCACATGAGCATCGACCAGCTTGCCGACACCGCCCAGGCCATGGTGGCCGCAGGCAAGGGCATCATCGCGATCGACGAGTCCACCAACACCATCGCCAAGCGCTTCCAGGGCGTGGGCGTGGAGAACAGCGAAGAGAATCGCCGCGCCTATCGCGAAATGTTGCTGACCACGCCGGGGCTGGGCGAACACATTTCGGGCGCGATCTTGTACGACGAAACCCTGCGCCAGAAAACCCGCGACGGCGTGCCGTTCGCGACCGTGATGGCCAAGGCCGGCATCATCCCGGGCATCAAGGTCGACAAGGGTCCGCAGGCACTGGCCGGATTTCCGGGCGAGCTGGTGACCGAAGGCCTCGACGGCTTGCGCGATCGACTCAAGGAATACGCAAAGCTCGGTGCGCGCTTCGCGAAATGGCGCGCGGTGATCACCATCGGCGACGACATTCCGTCCGGCAATTGCATCGAATCGAACTGCCACGCACTCGCGCGCTACGCCGCGCTGTGCCAGGAAACCGGGTTGGTGCCGATGGTCGAACCCGAAGTGCTGATGGATGGCGAGCACGACATCGAGGTCTGCTACGAAGTCACCGAAGTCACCCTGCGTTCCCTGTTCGGCGCGCTGTACGAGCACAACGTGTTGCTCGAAGGCACGATCCTGAAAGCCAGCATGGTCGTGTCCGGCAAGGATTGCCCGGATCAGGCCGGCGTCGAGGAAGTCGCCGATGCGACCCTGCGCTGCCTCAAGACGACCGTTCCGGCCGTGTTGCCGGGCATCGTGTTCCTCTCCGGCGGCCAGTCCGACCGCGACGCGACCGCGCATCTGGACGCGATGAATCGCATGGGCCCACACCCGTGGCCGCTGTCTTTCAGCTACGGCCGCGCGATGCAGTCAGCGGCGCTGAAGATATGGGGCGCGAACATCGCCGCGAACGTGGCCGATGCGCAGAAGATGGTCCATGCCCGTGCCCGCGACAACGGCATGGCGGCGCTGGGGCAGTGGAACGGCTGATCCGCGCCGAGTTGATCCGCACACACGCCGCCGGCCCTGTGCCGGCGTTGTCGTTACGGCGGTTCAGCAAGCCGTGCGGCCGACCATGACTTAATCCACATGTCATTGATGTCCTAAGCATCTATAAAGGCCGAATGGACCAATCCATCACCTCGACCCTGGGATTCCTGATCGGCGACGTGACCCGGCTGTATCGTCGCGAGTTCGACCGCCGCGCGGCCCATCTGGGCCTGACCCGCGTGCAATGGCGGGCGTTGCGACGGATCGAACGGGTCGAGGGCCTGACCCAGGTCGCATTGGCCGAGGATCTGGAACTCGCGCCGATCGCAGTCGGACGGGTACTGGACCGGCTGGAAAAGGCCGGCTTCATCGAACGCCGCCCCGACCCGACCGACCGCCGCTGCTGGCGGCTGCACCTCGCACCGGGCTCGGCGATGGTGATGGCGGGCGTCGATCGCATCGCGAGCGAACTGCGCGAAGAAGTGTTCGCCGGCATCGCGCTGTCGGATCTGGAGACGACCGAGCACGTCATGGCCACACTGAAGGAACGGCTTGGCGGGCAGGCGCGACCATCAACCAAGGCAGACGATGGCGCATGAGCACATCATCGTGTCATCCGAATGACCGCGCGCTCGGCGAACCTCCGAAAATATCCTTCTCCCATCGGGAGAAGGTGTCGAAGGCGGATGAGGGGTTGGTATTGGTATGAAGCTCAACACTTGCGCCCCTCACCCCAACCCACACCCCGGCCGTCGCGCTTCGCGCAAGGGCGCTCATCGATCCGCGAGCCAGTGGCTCGCAAGCGGACCGACTTGCCCCGATGGGAGAGGGACTTGAGATCGCAGATGATCCGAATTCTCGCAGCACTGCTGCTCGGCCTGTTGCTCGCAGCCTGCGGCAAGACTCCCGACAAGACTGGCGGCAACGCGCCGGCGACCGTCACCACGACCGTGATCAAGCCCGCAGAGTGGACCGACACCATCGATGCGATCGGCACCGCGCACTCCAACGAATCGGTGACCATCACCGCGAAGGTCAGCGAGACGATCCAGCGGGTCGAATTCGACAGCGGCGATTTTGCCAAAGCCGGGCAAGTGCTGGTCACGCTGTCGAACCAGGCCGATATCGCCGGCCTCGACGAGGCTGCTGCGAACTATCGCAACACCGAACAATTGTTCGAGCGTCAGCAGGGACTGGTCGCGCGCCAGTTGATCGCTGCCAGCGTACTGGACACCCAGCGCGCCGCGCGCGATGCGGCGAAAGCGCGCATGGACGCGGTGCGCGCCTCGTTGTCCGACCGCGTGATCACGGCGCCGTTCGATGGCGTGCTCGGATTGCGGCAAGTCAGCCCGGGTGCGCTGGTGACACCGGGAGCCGTGATCGCCACGCTCGATGACGTGTCGACGATCAATCTCGATTTCACCCTGGGCGATAGCTACCTGCCAAAACTGTCGAATGGGCAGGCGGTGATCGCTCACAGCGATGCGTATCCGGACAAGGCCTTCGACGGAAAGATCACCTCGCTGGATTCGCGTGTCGATCCGGTCACGCGCGCGGTCACTGCGCGTGCCGAGATCGCCAACCCGGATCGCAACCTGCGTCCCGGCATGCTGCTGGACGTCGCAGTGCAATTGCCGCCGCGACAGGCATTGCTGGTTCCGGAGCTCGCGTTGCAGCAGGTTGGCCAGCAATCGTTCCTGTTCCTCGTAGCTGCCGATGGCAAGGTGCAGCAGGTGCCGGTCACGATCGGCGCGCGCAAACCGGGTGTGGTCGAGATCGTCGGTGGGGTCAAGGCGGGCGATCGCGTGGTGGTGGAAGGCACGGGCAAGTTGCACGATGGTTCGAAGATCGTGGAGGCGGGCACCGAAGCGAAGAAATCCTCGTCGCCTGACCGGAGTTAGCCGTGGTCATCTCCGACCTGTCGATCCGGCGTCCGGTGCTGGCCACCGTGATGAGCCTGCTGCTGATCGTACTCGGCACGATCGCATTCAGCAGCCTGCCGCTGCGCGAATTGCCCGACATCGATCCGCCGGTGGTGTCGGTCAGCACGACCTATACGGGTGCGTCCGCTGCGGTCGTGGAAACGCGCATCACGCAGGTGCTCGAGGACGCGGTCAGCGGGATCGAGGGCGTGAACCTGCTGCAGTCGTCGAGCCGCGACGGGCGTTCGACGATCACGATCGAATTCACCCAGAAGCGCGACATCGAGAACGCCGCGAACGACGTGCGCGATGCGGTCAGCCGGGTATTGTCGAAACTCCCGCTCGGCGTGCAGAGCCCGCAGATCGCGAAGGTCGCAGCCGACGCGGACGTGATCCTGTGGTTGAACCTCACCAGCCCGAAACTCAACACGCTCGAGCTGACCGATTACGCGAACCGTTACCTCGTCGATCGGCTCGCGAACATCGATGGCGTCGCCCAGGTACAGCTCGGCGGTGGCCAGGCCTATTCGATGCGGATCTGGTTGAACGCCGCAGCGATGGCCGCGCGCGGAATCACGGTCTCGGATGTGCAGGATGCGCTGCTGCGCGAGAACGTCGAACTTCCAGGCGGCAGCATCGAGTCCGTCGATCGCGACTTCAACGTGCGCATCGAGCGCAGTTACCGGAACGCCGAGCAATTCGCGCGCATGCCGGTGCTGCGCGGCAGCGACGGCCACGTGACCCAGCTCGGCGAAATCGCGCGCGTTGCGCTGGAGTCGGCGGAACGGCGCGCATTTTTCACCGGCAACGGCCAGCCCATGCTCGGCCTGGGCATCGTCAAGACATCGACTGCGAACGCATTGCAGGTTGCGGAGGACGCCAAGAAAGCCGAGGCGTTGATCAACAAGACCTTGCCGCAGGGAATGAAACTCGGCGTCACCTACGACTCGACGCTGTACATCGATGCCGCGGTGCACGAGGTTTACACCACGCTTGCCGAAGCGATCGCGCTGGTACTGCTCGTGATCTGGTTCTTCCTCGGCAGCCTGCGCGCGGCGATGATCCCGGCTGTCACGGTGCCGGTGTGCGCACTGGCAGCCTTCATCACGCTGTGGGCGTTCGGATTCACGATCAACCTGCTGACGTTGCTTGCGCTGGTGCTGTCGATCGGACTGGTGGTCGATGACGCGATCGTCGTGCTGGAGAATTGCCAGCGACGCTCCGACCTGGGCGAACCGCCGTCGCTCGCCGCGCTGCGCGGCACGCGGCAGGTCGCGTTCGCGGTGATCGCCACGACCGCCGTATTGGTGGCCGTGTTCGTGCCGATGGCGTTCCTGCAGGGCAACAACGGCCGCCTGTTCCGCGAGCTTGCGGTGATGCTCGCCGGCGCGGTCGCGATTTCTGCGTTCGTCGCGCTGACCCTCACCCCCATGATGTGCTCGCTGCTGTTGCAACCGCATACGCGCGAGAAAGCCGGCTTCAACCACTGGATGGATGCACGACTGGGCGCGATCACATCCGGGTACCGGCGGCGCCTTGCGGGATCGATCAAGCACCCGTCGCTGTTCATCATGGCGATGCTGGCCGCGGTCGTGGCGATCGTCGCGCTGTTCCTGTTCGTGCCGCGCGAGCTCGCACCGACCGAGGATCGCGGCGCGACCTTCGTGACCGTCACCGGTCCGGAAGGTGCGGGCTACGACTACACCGTCAAGCAGGTCAAGCAGGTCGAACAACACCTGCTGAAATACGAAGGCGGCGACAAACCCGTCATCATGGTCAATTCGCGTATTCCCGCCGGATTCGGCGGCGGCGCCAGCGAGATGAATAGCGGCGCGGCGATCGTGATCCTCAAGCCGTGGGGCGAGCGCAGCATCAGCGCCGACGACGTGGTGGTGAAACTCCGTCGCGACCTGTCGACGATCCCGGGCGTGCGCGCGATACCGCAGGTGCGCAACGGCCTGGTGCGAGGCGCTGGCCAACCCTTCCAGGTCGTGCTGCAGGGCGAGGACTACGCGCAGCTCGTGCAATGGCGCGACATCCTGCAGAAGCGCATGGAAGCCAATCACGGACTCAAGGACGTGGATTCGGACTACAAGGAAACGCGCCCGCAGTTGCGCGTGAACGTGGATCGCAATCGTGCCGCCGATCTCGGCGTATCGCTCAGCGAAATCGGCAGCACCTTGCAGGCGATGCTCGGGTCGCAGCAGGTGACGACCTTTGTCGACAACGGGCTGGAATACGATGTGCTGGTGCAGGCCGATCGCGAACATCGCGCGAGCCTCACCGACATGCAGAACCTGTACCTGCGTTCGCGCAACAACACGTTGGTGCCGCTGTCGAGCGTCGCGACGGTGAAGGAAACCGCCGAGCCCGGCACCTTGAATCGTTTCAACCGGCTGCGTGCGATCACGCTGACTGCAGGCATCGCGCAGGGATACACGCTCGGCGAGGCGATCACCTGGGTACAACAGGTCGTTCGCCAGGACCTGCCTGGAACCGCGAACATCGACTACAACGGCCAGTCGCGCGAATACCTGCAGTCCGGCAGCGCGGCGCTGTTCACCTTCGGCATGGCATTGCTGGTGGTGTTCCTGGTGCTCGCCGCGCAGTTCGAAAGCTTCATGCATCCGCTGGTGATCATGCTCACCGTTCCGCTCGCAGTGCTCGGTGCCTTCATCGGGCTGGCGCTCACCGGCAATACGATCAACCTGTTCAGCCAGATCGGCATCGTGATGCTGGTCGGACTCGCGGCGAAGAACGGCATCCTGATCGTGGAGTTCGCCAACCAGCGCCGCGACGAAGGCCTGGCGATCCGCGACGCGATCCTCAACGCGGCAGCGACGCGACTGCGGCCGATCCTGATGACTTCGGTCGCGACAATCACCGGTGCGATGCCGCTGGTGCTCGCGCACGGCGCGGGCTCCGCGAGCCGGCGTGCGATCGGCGTGGTCGTGGTGTTCGGCGTGCTGTTGTCCACGCTGCTGTCGTTGTTCGTGATCCCCGCGTTCTACATGCTGGTCGCGCGCTTCACGCATTCGCCCGAAGAACGCACCCACATGCTCGACAAACTCGATACCGAAGTCGCGTCGGTGGACACGGGCCACGGTGGATGAGCTGGCCGGAGCGCATCGAAGGCGATGGTTTCGCCTTGCGCCCGTGGCGCGATGAAGACGCCGACAACCTGGTGTTCCATGCGAATGACGCACAGGTCGCGCACAGTCTCGGCGAGCGCTTCCCGCACCCGTACACGCTCGACGATGCGCATGCCTTCATTGCGCACGCAATGCACCTGACAGCCGAGAAGGCGTATGCCATCGAGATCAATGGTGCCGCCAGTGGCGGCATCGGCGTGCATCCGGGCGAAGGCGTGGAACGGCACAACGCCGAGCTCGGTTACTGGTTGGGGCGCACGTACTGGGGCGAGGGCATTGCGACCGCCGCAGTGCGCATGCTGGTACCGCATGCGCTGCGCGAGTTGAAACTGTATCGTCTGCAGGCGCGTGTGTTCGACGACAACGATGCGTCGATACGCGTGCTGGAGCGCTGCGGTTTCGTCCACGAGGCGGTGCTGCGGCGTGCGGTGGTGAAACACGGACGCCTGCTCGACCTGCATATCTATGCGATCACCAGGGACACGCTCGATGCAGCGCAATGACGATCGTCGCGATTCGCA
>JANXZP010000078.1 GCA_025355485.1 Pseudomonadota bacterium | reverse complement strand
GATGCAGGGCCACTGGACTCTGGTCTTCCTCGGTTATACCCGCTGCCCCGACGTGTGCCCGACCACACTGCAGAGCCTTGGCCAGGCTGCGAAAGCATGGGCGGCGTTGCCCGCAGCGATCCGTCCACGCGTGCTGTTCGTGTCGGTCGATCCCGACCGCGACAGTCCGCAGCATGTCGGCGAATACGTGCGCTACTTCGGCAAGGACCTGCTGGGCGCGACCGCGGATGCGAAAATGCTGGCGACCTTCGCGCGCAGCCTCGGCATGGTGTACATGAAGGTGCCGACGAGTGGCGGCGACTACAGCATCGATCACTCCGCATCCGTGTCGGTGCTCGATCCGGACGGCAACATGGCGGGACTGATCCGCCCCCCGCTCGATCCGGCGGCGATCGGCGCGGACATGAAGACACTGGCGGATCTGCAGCAGTCGGATTCGCACTGAAATGAGACCAGCGGTCGCGCTGCAATACCTGCTGCCGCATCGGCTGCTGTCGCGACTCGCGCTATATGCCGCGAACTGGCGCTGGCGGCCGTGGAAGGACTGGCTGATCGGAATGGTCGTTCGTCGTTTCGATGTGGACATGGGCGAGGCAGCGCAGCCTGATACGCATGCATATCCAAGCTTCAATGCATTCTTCACCCGCGCGCTGAAACCCGGTGCGCGCGTTCCCGATGCCGATCCGCGAGCGTTGCTGATGCCGGCCGACGGACGCATTAGCCAACTCGGTCAGATCGAGTCAGGCAGAATTTTCCAAGCCAAGGGTCAGAGCTACGTCACTGCCGAATTGCTCGGCGATACGGACGCAGCGGCACCGTTCGATGACGGCTGGTTCGCAACCGTGTACCTTGCGCCGCGCGATTACCACCGCGTGCACATGCCGTGGACTGGAACGCTGCGCGAAACCTTGCACGTGCCTGGCCGCATCTTCAGCGTCGCCCCATTCGCCGTGCAGGCGATCCCGCGATTGTTCGCACGCAACGAACGACTGGTCTGCCACTTCGACACCGACTTCGGCCCGATGTGCCTGGTGATGGTCGGCGCGGTGCTGGTGTCGGGCGTGGAAACGGTCTGGAGCGGGATTGAAATTCCACGCTACGCGTCGAGGATCGTGCGCAAGGATTGGCGCGGCAAGGGCATCACGATCGAACGCTTCGCGGAGATGGCGCGATTCAATTATGGATCGACGGTGATCGTGCTGTTGCCGAAGGCCGCCATTACGCTTGATACGTCGTTGCAGGCCGAGCAAGCAGTGCGGTTGGGCCAAAGATTGGGGCGCGTTTTGTAACACGTTGCGCGCACGTCACTTTTTCTGCGCTTCCTGCAGAACCTCCAGGATTGCATTGCTGACTGCGTTTGGCTGCGTCATCGGGATGTCGTGCCCCGTGTTGGGAACGACGCGGTTGATACCGCGGCTGGAGAGCGCAGCAAGCTCGTCAAAAAGGACATACCACAAGCGATTTATCGCGTCGTGGTGTGCTTGGGTTTCGTGCGTGCGCAGCTTGGGTCGATCGTCCGCGGCAAGCACGATCAAGGGCATGTCGCCGTACCAGATGCGTGCTGCGCGTAGCTGATCGGAACTGGCGAAATGAAGGTTTTCGTCTTCGGTCAGTTGCGCCTGCTGATAGCCAGGCGACAAGCGGGTCTTTAGGTAGGCAGCATTGATCGCATCGCTGAGGCGAGGATCGGGATCGGGAATACATTTCTTGTAAAGCTCCGATCCTTCGACGAATCCGACGGTCGCCGCGCGCACGCATTCGCGCTCGTCCCGCCACATCGGCTCGAAACTATCTGAGACGAGTTGCTCGTACGAGGGCTGAAGGGCATTCAACGCCCAGACTCTGCGAACCCAATCTTCATGCGCAGGATCAACCAGCACCATGCCGACGACTTCCGATGGAAAGTGGTCCTTGTAAAGCCTTACATTCATTCCGCCGTACGAATGACCGACCAAGATGTACGGAGGCGCGATGGTTGCGGCAACCAGCATTCTGTGCAGATCATCAACAATGTTCGCGCTCGTTCCAGTTCTGGTCCCGGGATCACTGAAACCGGTGCCGGCTCGATCATAAGAGCATGCACGCGTATGTGCCGCGATTACCGGCTGGACCAAGGTCCATCCAACGGTCTCGCCGGTTACCCCAGAGTCGAATATGACGGTCGGCGAGCCATGGCCCAAGCAATAGAGATTGAGCCTGCGTCCCGGTTCGACCTCCACCAGGCGCTGCGTATGGGTATAGGCCGGATCGTCGATGACTTTCTTGTTTTCTTCAGCAACAGCAGCCGATGAAGAGACGAGAATGGCAAGGGAAATTGCCATGCACCTCTTGTAAGCGCTAGTCACAAACCTGCTCCAATGTTGGCATGCAGCGCCATCATGCCCTCACCGATCACACCCCACCAACCTCAACCGCATCCCGCGCTTGATCGAATACGGCGAGCGCAATCCGTTCGCGCGGGCAAGTTCATCGTCGTCGCAACCGTTGCGGCGTGCGATCGATTTGAAGGTGTCGCCGCGCCTGACCTCGTAGGTCTTTGCGCGTGATTCCTTCCTGCCGTGGCGCGATGCCCTTTCCTCTTCCACCGCGACCTGCGGCGGCGGCGCGACCACGACCGGTTTGCGCGCGGCGGCCAGGTCCGATGCAAGCTGCGCGCGCGTGTTGTTGTCCACGCAATTCGGGCGATACAGATGCATCACATAGGGCGGCACGCGCAGCACGGTGCCGGCGGCGATCGGATCGTGCGGGTCGTAGCGCGGGTTGAGGTTGCGTAGCGAACGGAACCAACCGTCGCGCACGCCATTGTTGCCGAGGCAGATCGTTAGTTCGTTGATCGACGTGCCGCGTGCGAGCGTGAGTTGCTGCGGCTCGCCGGCGTTCACGCGCGGGAATTGCAGGCCGTACTCCTTCGCGTTGAGGAAGAGCCACGCCGCCGCCAACACGCGCGGCACGTAGTCGCGGGTTTCGGGCGCGAGCTGGCCGTAGATTTCCGGATCCCAGAAGCCCTTGCCGCCCGTGCCCGTGTAGAGCCGCGCCATCTTGCCTTCGCCACCGTTGTAGGCCGCGACCGCGAGCTCGAGGTTGTTGCCGAGTTCGGCGAAGCGCGCGTTGAGGTACTGCACGTTCGCACGCGTCGCCAGGGTCGGGTCGTAGCGGGTGTCGAAGCCGTCCGACATGCCCAGCCCGTAGGCCGCGCCGGTAGCTGGCATGAATTGCAGCAGGCCCGCTGCGCCCGAGCGCGACACCGCATGGACCTTGCCTCCGGATTCCTGCGCCATGATCCCGAACAGCAGCGCCTCGGGCAAACCCGCGCGCTCGTATTCGGGCCACATCAGCTGGCGCATGTACTGGTAGTTTTCCCAGGCGTCGATGAGCTGCGCACGATTCGACGTCAGCCACTCGGTCAGCGCGGCCTTCATCGGTTCGTTGAGGGTGATGATCTCGCGCAGGTCGCGACCCTTGAGCATCGCGATCGGGCGCGATGCTGCCGGCAGATTCTGGATCACCGGCGAGCTGCCGGCGGAGATCTCCGTCGCCGCGACGGGTTTGTCCTCGACCTCGGCGAAGCTTTCGCCTTCGTTGTTCATCACGCTGGCCTGCCGCGTCAGCAGCGCGTCGTAGGCGGCGATGAAACGCGCGCTGTCGCACGGTGGCGTTGCTTCGCAACGACTGGCGGCGTCGAGCAGGTCGCTGCGCGCGGCGGCGATCGCGGTGCGACCGGCATCGGTATCGCCGCGCGCGACGCTGTCCAGCCCGGCGTCATAACGCGCGGTGTCCGCATCGAGGCGCGCATACAACGCATCTACCGCCGCAATGCCGGTGCGCGCGGCGGTCGCATGCGCGATTTTCGCGGGAGGGTTGGTCGCGCAGGCTGCGAGCGCGCAGCAACACAGCAGGATGGCGTAGCGACGCATCGGAATTCCTTTGATGAAGCGCAATGCGCAGGGGACACCGCAGCCTAACCAGCGGGACCGCCAGGGGCAAGCCTGTGTGCGTTCATCAATAATGCGAGACTAGTCATTCACGAAAAATGGAGCCGTGCATGAACGACATCCTGATCGGCAAGGGCGACCAGCAAGTGTTCCTGCTGCCGCGCTACGGCAATCGCCACGGCCTCGTGGCCGGCGCGACCGGCACCGGCAAGACGGTGTCGCTGCTGGTGATGGCCGAAGGTTTCTCGCGGCTCGGCGTGCCGGTGTTCATGGCGGACGTGAAAGGCGATGTCGCCGGCCTCGCGATGGCTGGCGTCGCAAATGACGGGATCAACCAGCGCAACGCGCAGATCGGCGTCACCGACTGGCGCGCAGAAGCCAACCCGGTGGTGTTCTGGGATATTTTCGGAACCTCCGGACATCCGGTGCGCACCACGATCAGCGAAATGGGGCCGACATTGCTCGCGCGCATCCTCGACCTGAACGACACGCAGGAAGGCGTGCTTGAGGTCGTGTTCAAGATGGCCGACGACAACGGCCTGCTGCTGCTTGACCTCGCCGATCTGCGCGCATTGCTCAACGAATGCGGCGCAACGCGCCAGGACGTTTCGACGAAATACGGATTGATCAGCACCGCATCGATCGGCGCGATCCAGCGTGGCCTGTTGCAGATTGAGCAACAAGGCGGCGACCAGTTCTTCGGCGAGCCGGCCCTGGATCTCGCCGATTTCATGCGCCAGGACATGAGTGGCCGCGGCATCATTAACATCCTCGCCGCCGATAAGCTCGTGTTGCAACCGAAACTGTATTCGACCTTCCTGTTGTGGATGCTGTCGGAACTGTTCGAGAAACTGCCCGAAGTTGGCGACCTCGACCAGCCCAAGCTGGTGTTCTTCTTCGACGAAGCGCATCTGTTGTTCGACGATGCCACGCCCGCGTTGCAAAAGCGCGTCGAGCAGGTCGTGCGGCTGATCCGTTCGAAAGGCGTCGGCGTGTATTTCTGTTCGCAATTCCCCGACGACGTGCCCGAGGACATCCTTGGCCAGCTCGGCAACCGCCTGCAATTCGCGCTGCGCGCGTTCACGCCGCGCGACCAGAAGGCTGTGAATACAGCCGCGCAGACCTTCGTCGCGAACCCGAAATTCAATGTCGCCACGGTCATCTCGCAACTCGGCATCGGCGAAGCACTCGCCTCAATGCTGCTGGACAAAGGCGTTCCGATGCCGGTCGAGCGCGCGCTGATCTGCGCGCCGCATTGCCGGATGGGCGCGATCACCAACGCCGAACGCGCGACGGTGCGTTCGCGCAGTCCGGTCGGCGGCAAGTACGACACCGCGATCAATCGCGAATCCGCGGCCGAGATGCTCGTGGCACGCCACGCCGCAGCGGCCGCTGCGCCTGCAACTGGCGGAGCGCAAACCGCTGCGCCGGCGCCAGCAGCCGGCGGCGGCTTCGGGCAAACCGTCAAGGACTGGATGTTCGGCACCAACCGCCGGCAAGGCATGGTCGAGACGATGGCCAAGCAAACCGTACGCACGATGGGCAGCCAGGTCGGGGGGCAGATTTTGCGCGGCGTGCTCGGCGGCATCATGGGCGGTCGTCGCTGACCCGCGCGAGAAAACTGCGATGAACACCAGCGCCCCGCTTACGGCCTCGATCCTGCGGCGCGAGATCGTGGCGATCCTGCGTTATCCCGCGCAATCCGCGTCGCTGACCACGCTGGTCGCACTGTCACTGTCGCTGCTGCTGACGATCGCGCCGTTCGTCGGGATCGTGGTCCTGCTGGTGGTCTGGGCCGCGGCCTGCCGGTATGCGATCGAAGTGCTCGAACGCAGCGCGAACGGATCGCTGCATGCACCGGACTTCGTGGCAGAGCCCGACAGCATCGGCTGGTCGTTGCTGATCCTGCAGGCTCTGTTCCTTGTCGTGCAGGCATGGTTGAACTATCGCGTCGAAGCAGCAGGATCGGGTTGGCTCGGTTATGCAGTCATCGCCTGCCTGCAACCGGTGATGACGCTGACCGCTGCGATGAGCCGCAATCTCGCCGCCGCGTTCAATCCGGCACGGCTGCTGCGCGTCGTCGCGCGACTCGGCATGGCCTACGCACTGTTGGTGCTGGCGACACTGGCGCTGGGCGGCGTGCAGCACGTCCTGACCGCATGGATCTACGACTGGCTACCCGCCGCCATCGGCCAGGTGTTCGCGGGCTTCGTGTGGTTCTACCTGTTGGTGATGTATTTCCACATCCTCGGCAGGCTGGTGTACGCGTACCGCAAGGAATTCGATTTCGTCCCGATTCCCGAATCGCCGCTGTTGCCGGAAGACCGCCACGCGCCGCTGCTCGATCGCGTCAATCGACTGGAGGAAGCGAGCGACATCGCCGGCGCTGCACAACTCCTGCACCTGTCGCTGAGCAGCGAACCGCACACGACGCCGGCGATGCACGCGCGCTATCGCGAACTGCTGACGCGGCTCAACCATCATGCGGAATTGAACGCGCATGCGCAAGAGCGGCTGGGCGCGCTGCTGGTAGCCGGTTCGGAACGCGAGGCATTGACGCTGTTGCGCGAATCACTGGCGCGCGATCCGCAGTTCCGGCCGCCATCGGCCGACCAGACCGAACAACTCGCGCGCGTCGCAGAACGCCTCGGCCAGCTCGATCTCGAACTCGCGCTGCTGCGGGATTTCGCCGAGCGCTATCCGCGCGATCCCGACGGTCCTGCGCATGCGCTGACCGCCGCACGCCTGCTGCTCGATCGCGGTGGCGACGTGGCCGGTGCGCGCGCCGTGCTGCGGGCGGCGAGCGCGAATTTCGCCGATCACCCGACGCACCCCGAACTGCTGCAGCAACTCGCCACGCTCGACCGGTTGTCCGGCCAGCTATACGGCGGTGCGTCGTCTTCCGCGCCTTGAGGATGCACTGGACGATGCGTCGTTGCGCGATCCAGACGCGCTCGGTCGGGTGCGCTGTTACCACCCGCCTCCGCCGCCGCCACCACCTCCACCGCCCGACGATCCGCCGCCGCCTCCGCCCGAACTGCTGCCCGGTGGCGTGGACGACGACGCGATCGCGCTGCTGAGGCTGCTGCCGATCGAATGGCTCATGTCGGAGAAGTTCATCGGCATGCCGCCGGTTCCGCTGTACCAGCCGACCGAATTCGCGGCTTGCGCGGCCGCTGCTGCGCCGACGGCCAGGGTGAACTTGTGCGTCCACGCTTCCTCGACCCCGAGCGCCAGCGCATACGGCAACAACGACTGGTAGCGATCCGCATCGAGTCGGGGCTGCGCGCCGTCGGGCAATTTCAACGCATGCAACTCGTCGCGATCGGCCACGCCCATGTACAGCTTCAAACCGTCGGCTTGATCGAGCAGCTTGCGGCCGCTCGCGGTCTGCGCCTTCATTAGGCAGACGAACAGCACATTCGTCGCGACCATCATCACCAGCAGCGCGATTCCCAGCGGCAAGCCGCCGCGCGCGCCGAACACGAACATCGCGAGCCCCGTGATCGCTGTCAGCGCGAACCCCGGCAGCAGGGTACCGCTGTTGGTGACGAAGTATCGTTGCTCGAGCCGGCTCTTGAGGCCCGCCGCGTGCGCGGTGCGCGCTGCCTGGATCGTTTCCGCGTTGGTGTCCTTCAACTCGATCTGGTCGCCGGGGTTAGGCAGCAGTCCGAGTCCGAGCGCGCGTTGCGCGGGATCCGAAGGCTCGGTCGTCACATTCGACGGCCGCGCCAGCGACCAGGTATCCGACGACGCCTGCTCGTGCTGGATGGTCAGGAATCCACCGATCGCCATCGCTACCAGGTCGGCGGAAAAGCAGCGGTTGTCGTAGCCCATGCGACTGATGTAGCGCAGCGCCGCCGGCGAAAAATCCTTCGGCGGATCGTACTGCGCGATGATCACACCGGGCGTCGGATCGCGACCCACGCTGCGCCAGACCCACATGTAGTAAATCCACAACAAGGCCATGCCAAGCAAGCCGATCAGCAGCGCCGAGTTGTCCGAGAGCAGCCAACGCAGGCGTTGCCACGTCGATGGCTCGGCGACGATGCCCTTGGGAAACATCAGCACGATGGTCATGCCGGTGTGCGGCGGAAGTATGGCGGTGCTGGAATAACCCGCCTCGCCCGGGCCATCGGTCTTCGCCTGCCAGTCCGTGCCGCGCGCGCCCTGCGGACCGGTGTAGGCCAGCGCGCGCAGTTGTGCCCCGGCGACCGGCGCCGGCAATTGCACGTGCACGTTCGCGTGGTCGATCGGGAAGCTCCAGTCGTTGCCGGTGGCGTTCCAGTACAACTCGTCATGGTCGGCGAAGAAACCCATCTGGCGGTTCGCGCGGTAGTGCAGCACGTACGCATGGATGCCCGGTTCGACGACCGTGTTCGCATCGCCGAGGTAGATCCGCACGCCGTTGCCCTTGGATTCCACGCGCGCGGGCTCGGCATTGCCGTCGCGCCGCGTGTCGAGCAGCCTGAAATCGACGACCACGTTGTTGCCGAGTTGATCCGGATAGCGCGTCGGGAACTCGCGAAAGATGCCGTGCCGGATCGCGTCGCCCTCGGCGCGCACCTGGATGGTTTCGGTCACGTCGAGGCCGCCATCGGCGGCGACCACGATCTCGCTGTGGAAATCGAGGATGCGCTCGTCCGCGCGCGCGCCGGGCGCGGTGAAGCACATCAGCAACGCGACCAGCGCGATGCCGGACCACAAGCGATGGATCATGCGATTCCCTCCACTTTCGGCGCGACCCGTGCATTGTCGCCGGCGTGGAAGAATTCGGCAGCGGTGAAACCGAACATGTTCGCGACGAGCGATGCAGGAAATCGCTGGATACCATCGTTCAGATCGCGCACCGCACCGTTGTAGAAGCGCCGCGCGTATTGCAGGTGATCCTCGACCTCGACTAGGCTCGCCTGCAACTGTGCGAAATTCTGGTTCGCCTTCAGGTCCGGATAGGCTTCCTGCAACATCATTATTCGGCCCAGTCCCTGTTCTAGCGCCGATTCGACCTGCCCCAATTGCTGCGGGCTTTTCAGCGTCATCGCCTGTGCGCGCAGCGAAGCGACGTTTTCCAGCAGCGCCTTCTCGTGGCCTGCGTACGCCTTCACCGATTCGACTAGCATCGGCACCAGGTCGTGGCGGCGCGTGAGTTGCACGTCGATATCGGCCCATGCGGTGCGCGACTGGTTGCGCAGCCGCACCAGCCGGTTGAACGTCAGGATCGCCCATGCGACCAGCACGGCAAGCAAACCCACGAACAGATACAGCATCGAATTCTCCTAATGCAAGCTTGATGTGCTTCCTGCACGAAAACCCCCACATCCATGTGCGGACTGTCAAATGAGCAGCTCAATAATCGCACAGGCAGCGCAAGCTTCCAGCCACCTCGTATCATGTCGGCATGTCCCGCTGGCGCCCGCCCCCTCCGCATTCGACCGCAATCATCACCCGCGACGGCTACGAACGCTTGCGCGCCGAACTCGACGAGTTGTGGAAACGCAAGCGGCCCGAAGTCGTCGCCGCGCTCGCCGCCGCTGCAGCCGAGGGCGACCGTTCGGAAAACGCCGAGTACACCTATCGCAAGAAGCAACTCGGCGAGATCGACCGCCGCGTGCGCTACCTGAGCAAGCGATTGCCTGCACTCAAGATCGCCGATGGCCTGCCCGCCGACACCGGCGCGATTTTTTTCGGAGCGTGGCTCACGATCGCCAACGCCGACGGCAACACCGCGCGCCATCGTATCGTCGGACCCGACGAGACTGACGCGAAGCTGGGCCACATCAGCATCGATTCGCCGCTCGCGCGAGCCGCGCTGAAGAAACGCAGCGGCGACGCGTTCGACGTCGCCTTGCCCGAAGGTATCGCGCACCATGAAGTCATCGATGTACAGTACGCGGACGATGGCCGTGCTTGAGATGCCGCTGATCCGACGTGCGACGGAAGCCGATGCCGAAGGCATCAGCCGCCTAACCATTGACTTGGTCGAGCGCTGGATCGTCCCCGACTGCGACGCGGATGGCGCGCGCTACCTGCGCGAATACCTGACACCCGAATCGGTCGCCGGACGCCTGCACGGCGATTACGTCTACTGCGTCGCTGTCGATGCGGGTGAATTGGTCGGCATAGCCGCCATCCGGCCACCGGCGCACCTCTACAACCTGTTCGTCGCCGAACACACGCAACGGCGTGGACTTGCGCGCGCCCTGTGGGATGCGGTGCAGCGCGAGTTCTTCGCCACCCACCGCGCGAGTCCGGTCACGGTGAATGCATCACGCCATGGCTTGGCGGTCTACGAAAAACTCGGCTTCGTCGCACAAGGCCCGGAACGCGTCATCCAGGGAATCCCGTCGACACCGATGCTGTGGAAGCCGTCGGAGGACTGACACACCCTCTCCCCACCCCACTCAGCCTTGCACTCCCTGCAGTCGCCGCAAGGGGCAAGGGGCTTAAATGCCGCCAAACCAGTCGTAACCCAGGTCTTCCCAGTAGCCGCCGTTGCCGCTGCCGATGTGTGCGTAGTTGTCGACGAGTTCGATCGCCGCGAGATACTTGGCCTGCTTGTAACCGAGCTTGCGTTCCAGCCGCACGCGCAGTGGCGCACCGTTGGCGACCGGCAACGGTTTGTCGTTGAGGTCGTAGGCGAGGATCGTCTGCGGGTGGTAAGCATCAACGAGACGGCAGCTTTCGTAATACAGTTCGCCACCGCCGAGGTCGCCGCTTTCGTCGAGCCGATCGAGACAACGAAATACCACGAAGCGCGCCTGCGGCTTGACGCCCGCGCGATCAAGCACCGCGCCCAAGGGCGTTCCTTTCCACTTGCCGATGCAGCTCCAGCCTTCGACGCAATCGTGGCGGGTGATCTGGGTGCGCGACGGCAACGCGCGAAGCTCGTCCATCGTCAGGCTGTACGGTCGCTCGACCAGGCCGCGGATTTCCAGTTTCCAATCCTTGAATTCGTCGTCGGCAAGATCGAGGTATTCGTCGTTCTGCGGATCGATCGAACCGTTCGCGCGGAAGCTCAGCGCGATGTCGGCTTCGCTGAATTCGCGCGCCAGCGCGTTCGCCGGCGTGATGTTGCGCTGGACGAAATCGGTGAACGGGCCGGCCTTGCCCAGCAACCCCGAGAACCACGAGGTGTTTGCGAGCTTGTCGCAGCCCGCCAGCAGCAACGCGCTGCCGCCGACGACGCTGCGCGCCAGGAAGCGCCTGCGTTCATTAGCCTTCATGGCTTTTCTCCTTGCCACCGGGGACGTCGTAATTGCCGGTGATCATCGAACGGATGTTGTTCCACACGCCGGTGATCAGCACCTCGAACAGGTGGATCGCAATGAAGGCTATGAATCCGAACGCGATGATGAAATGGATCGTGCGCGCCGACTGGCGTCCGCCGACCAGATCGACCAGCCAACCGAGCACGGTATCCATGTGCGGCGACATCGCCAGCCCCATCAGCACGATGCCGGGGCCGAATGCCAGGATCACGGCGAGGTAGGCGAGTTTCTGCAGGATGTTGTAGCGCGTGGCTTCCTCGCCATGCGGATGCTTGAATTTCATGTGCTCAATGATCGAGCGCCCGATTCCACGCCAGTCGCTGCCGGTCGGCGCGAGGTCGCGGCTGAAGTGTTTGCTGAGGAACGTCCACAACAGGTACAGCGAACCGTTGATCGCGAAGATCCACGCGAAGGTGAAATGCCATTGGCGCGCCAGAGCGAGGTTCCTCGGGCCTGGCAAGGTCGCCCACGACGGGAATCCGCGACCGGTCGGTTTGCCGTCGCTGCCGGCCGAAACGCCGAGTACGCCGGTGGTATCGAACTGATGTGTACCGATCCAGGTTACCCCACGCAGGCTGCCGTCCTTGTTCTGCACGCGACTCAGCACCAATGCCGGCGTATTGAAGGTCGATTGCTTGCCCCAGTACAGCGCCGGGTGTGCGTTGAAGATATTCAAGCCGCTGCCGATCATCACGAACAGGCAGACCACGTTGATCCAATGCATGATGCGCACCGGCAACCTGTGCCGATAGATCGTCCAGGCGGGCGGTTGCGCCGGAACCGGGCGCACCGTCTCGTTCATTGCCGCTTCGGTCGCCGCCATCGCTTGCTCTCCCCTGCGCGTTGGATGCGAGCGTACTACCGATTCGAAACACTCGCGTAAGCGCGGCGTGAAAGTGCTCTGCGCGTCGTCGATCGCACCGCGCCGCCGCGGCAGCTAGAATCGGTCGGAGTTTTCGGGGAACGACATGGGCGAACGCATCGAGATCGACACGCCGAACGGTCGCATCGGCGCCTGGCAGGCCATGCCGGGCGGCAAACCGCGCGGCGGCATCGTGGTGATCCAGGAAATCTTCGGCGTCAACGCGCACATCCGTGGCGTGACCGAGCGGTTCGCGGGGCTTGGCTACGCGGCGATCGCGCCGGCGCTGTTCGATCCGGTCGAACGCGACGTCGAACTCGGCTACGACGCCGCAGGCATCGCGCGCGGGCGCGAACTGGTGACGGCGATCGGTTTCGACGGTGCGCTCGCATCGGTGAACGCCGCCGCAGAAGTGCTTCGCAAGGAAAACCTCCGCTTGTCGGATAGTCGGCACAAAGATGTACGGGCTGTTGCGCACGATGCGCATGTAGCTGTCGTCGGATACTGCTGGGGCGGCAGCGTGGCCTTCCTCGCCAACACGCGGCTGGGATTGCCCGCGGTGAGCTACTACGGCGCTCGCACGATGCCTTTCGTCCATGAGCCGCTGCGTGCGCCGATGCTGTTCCATTTCGGCGAACGCGACGGTTCGATTCCTGCCGCCGATATCGCCGCGACGCGCGACGCGCAGCCACGGGCCGAAATCCACGCGTGGCCCGCAGGGCACGGTTTCAATTGCGAGATGCGCGCGGATTACGATGCCGATTGCGCGAACAAGGCGCTTGCGGTCACGATGGCGTTCCTGGAAAGACTCTGAATCGAGGGAGAGATCGCAATGGCGGTAAAGGAAGCGGAAAAGGGTTTCGTGATGCATCCCCGGCTCGTCGCCGATACGGTGGCGATCGGGCCGTCGGTGCTGTCGGCGGTGCGGCTGGTGAGGGACGCGCGTTATCCCTGGCTGCTGCTGGTTCCGCGCCGGCCCAACCTGCGCGAGTTCATCGATTTGCAGGACAACGAGCAAGCGTTGCTGCTCGAGGAAATCCGCCGTTGTTGCGAATTGTTCAAAGCACTGCACAAACCGCTCAAGATCAATATCGCGATGATCGGCAACGTGGTGCCGCAACTGCACGTGCATGTGATCGCGCGTTTCGCCCGCGATGCGGCCTGGCCGCGACCAGTCTGGGGCGTGGGCGAATCGGCGCCCTACACGAAGGAAGCGGGTGAAGCACGCGTGACCCGCTACCGGCAGTTCTTCGGGTTCTGATCGACGCACGCATCGTCCGGGCGGATGCAACATGGCGGACATCGCGACCATCGAACGCCTCGGCGATGCAGCCTTGCTGCTGCGATTCGGCGATCGCATCGACGCGGCGATCAATCAACGCGTGCATGCATGGGTGGCAGCGCTGTCGTCTGAAGCGCCGGACTGGCTGATCGAGGTCACGCCTGCTTATGCGAGCCTTGCGCTGCATACGGATGTCACGCGGATCGGCGATGCGGGCTCGTTCGACGCTGATGCATTCAAACACGACCCGCTGGAAGTGGCGATCGCATGGATCACCGCGCGATTGCACTCGCCATTACCCGATACGGCGAACGACACTGCGCGGACGATCGAGATTCCGGCGCACTATGGCGGCGATGACGGCCCGGATCTTGCTGCGCTCGCCGCGCACACAGGCATCGCGATCGAGGATGTCGCCGCACGCCATACCGCCGCCGAATACACGGTCGCGATGCTCGGATTCGCGCCGGGATTTCCGTACCTGCTCGGCCTCGATGCGTCGCTCGCAATGCCGCGCGTTGCCTCTCCGCGCACACACGTGCCCGCCGGCAGCGTCGGCGTCGGCGGCGCGCAGACCGGCATCTATCCGCAGTCCGGTCCCGGTGGATGGCAGCTGATCGGACGCACGCCGTTGCGCCTGTTCGACGCGCAGCGCGACCCGCCTGGCCTGCTGCGCGCGGGCGATCGCGTGCGATTCGTCGCGATCGACGCCGCAAGGTTCGATGCATTGAACGAGCACGCGCGATGAGTATCGAGATCATCGGCCCCGGCATGTTGACGACCGTGCAGGACGCGGGCCGGAGCGGATCGCGCGCATGCGGCGTCGGCACGGGCGGTGCGGCGGATCGCCATTCCTTCGAAATCGCGAATCTGCTGGTCGGCAACGACAGCCACGCGGCAGCGATCGAAATCACCGTGACCGGCCCGACGATCCGGTTGCAGCGCGCGACGACGATCGCGCTGTGCGGCGCGACGATCGATGCGCACGCCGATGGCGTCGCATTGCCGGGCTGGCGACCGATCGCACTGCCTGCAGGCTGCATGCTGACTTTCGGCGCATGCCGGCGCGGCGTCCGCGCGTATCTCGCGATCGATGGCGGGATCGACACTCTGCCCGTGCTCGGAAGCCGCAGCACCGATCTGCGCGGACGTTTCGGCGGCCACAATGGCCGCGCATTGCGCGCGGGCGACCTGTTGCGGCTGGGCCTGCCGCATGCTGCCGTCACTTCGTCCGATGCGCCGGGCATCGCGGGGTGGTGGATCGATGCCGACACCGACCTGGATTTTTCCGACAGCATCGCCGTGAGCGTAGTACCGGGCAGCGATGCGACGATACCGGCCGATGCGCTGCATGCGCAGGAATTCGCCGTCGATGCGGCGAGCGATCGCCAGGGTCTGCGACTGCGTGGCGAAGCGCTTCGCGTCGCCGATCTGCGCGAGCGCATCTCGGAACCGGTGGTTCCCGGCACCGTGCAATTGCCGCCGGACGGCCAACCCATCGTCCTGCTCGCCGACGCGCAGACCGTCGGCGGCTATCCGCGCATCGGCCACGTGATCGCCGCCGACCTGCCGCGGCTCGCGCAACGCCGCGCCGGCCAGCATCTGCGTTTCGTGTCGGTCGATCATCGCGAAGCCCATCGCATCAACACCGAACAGCGCGCGCGGTTGGCGCGGATCGCGCTCGCGATCGAGCGACGACGCCCCTTGTGATTATCGCGTAAAGGTCAAGCTCTCCACTCGCGCATCGTGCTTCGCGATGCGGATCACCGGATGCCCGCCGCCGAATGAAGTGCAGATGGTTTCGACACCATTCTCCGGCTTCGGAGGCCGATGGGGACAGGCGGCCTTGTCGCGAACCCGCGACACGATCCACGCGTCGCCATCGGACTCGGCCCGCAGCGATGCGTGCGCCAGCTCGGGCTTGAACTGTTTCGGTCCCAAAGCCTGCTGCAGCAGGACGGTCGCGAGGCGGACCGCGGTCGCGGTGTCCGGGACGAGATCGTCGCCCGTGTAGCTGTCCGCGGCGCATGCATTGCCGAACGGCAGCAGCACGGACAGGGCGATGGCCAGGCAGCGACGATGCATCGCATTTCTCCACTCCGGCAGCGCGGCACTTTGCCACGCCAGGCGCATATTCATTATAGTCTTCCGCAACTTCTTCGCGGAGTTCCCCATGCGCCAGCCAGTCCCGCTTCGTTACACCCTGCTGCCCATCGCACTCGTGCTTGCGCTCACTGCCTCCTGCGATCGTGCGCCCGCATCCTCCGCGATGACTGCAGCGCAACCGGTCGCAGCGACGCCTGCCAGCGCCAAACCCAACCCCGCCTGGCAATCCCAGGTGGACGCCTTCATCGCGGGCTGGTTCCAGCGCAATCCGACCGACGCCGCGGGCGCCGGCAAGCACGAATTCGACGGCAAGCTGCCCGACTGGAGTTCAGCCGGCCTGAAGGAGAACATCGCGTGGCTGCATGGGCAGCGCGATGGATTCGCCGCGTTCACCGACGACAAGCTCGACGCGACCCAACACTTCCAGCGTGAGTACGTGCTCGCGGTGATCGACAAGGCCTTGTTCTGGACGGAGGACTCCGGTTTTCCGCAGCACAACCCGGCGTTCTATACCGACGGCGTTTCGCCGAGCATGTATCTGACCCGCGAGTACGCACCATTGCCGCAACGCATGGCCGCGTTCGTGAAATACGAGGACAACCTGCCCGCGGCGATCGCGCAGATCCGCGCGAACCTGCAGGCGCCGCTGGCCGCGAGCTATGTCGACTACGGCGCCGGCGTGTACGGCGGGCTCGCGGATTTCTTCCAGAACGACGTACCCAAGGCGTTCACTTCGGTGGACGACAAGGCGCTGCAGGAACATTTCAAGGCATCGAACGCGAAAGCGATCGCGACGATGCGCGATTTCTCCGGCTGGTTGAAAGCGCAGAAACCGAATGCGACGCAGGACTTCGCGCTCGGTCCGGACAAATTCGCGAAGATGCTGCATGCGACCGAACGCGTGGACATGCCGCTGGATCAGCTCAGGAAGGCCGGCGATGACGACCTCGCGCGCAACCTGGCGTCGCTCAAATCCGCGTGCGATCAATACCTGCCCGGCAAACCGCTGGCCGATTGCGTCGCGAAGGTCGAAGCCGACAAACCCACCGGCGGCGCGGTCGAAGGCGCGCGCGCGCAGCTGACCGGATTGCGCCAATTCATCATCGACAAGGACCTCATGACGATTCCGGGCACCGAGCAGGCGAAGGTCGACGAGGCGCCGCCGTTCAATCGCTGGAACTTCGCCTACATCGAGATTCCAGGCCCGTACGAAAAAGGCCTGGCGTCGGTGTACTACATCGCGCCGCCGGATCCGAAATGGCCGAAGGCCGAGCAGGACGCCTACGTGCCGGGCAAAGACGTGTTGCTGTTCACCTCGGCGCACGAGGTCTTTCCTGGCCATTTCGTGCAGTTCCTGCACGCGAACCGTTCCGACTGGATCTTCGGCCGCCTGTTCGTCGGTTACGCCTACGCCGAGGGCTGGGCGCACTACTGCGAGGAGATGATGTACGACGCCGGCCTGCAGGACGCCACGCCCGAAGTGCATATCGGCCAGCTCATCGAAGCGTTGCTGCGCAACGTGCGCTTCGTGTCGTCGATCGGCATGCACACTGGCGGCATGACGATGGCCGACTCGGAAAAAATGTTCCGCGAACAAGCCTTCCAGGATCCCGGCAATGCGCGCCAGCAGGCCGCGCGCGGCACCTACGATCCGGCCTACCTGAACTACACGCTCGGCAAGCTGATGATCATGCAGCTGCGCGAAGACTGGACGAAGACGCGCGGCGGCCGTGCGGGCTGGAAAGCCTTCCACGACCAGTTCCTGAGCTACGGCGGCCCGCCGATCCCACTGGTACGCGCGCAGATGCTCGGCGGCAGGCCTGAGGCGCTGCTGTGGCATGCTGCCGCGACTGCAACGACCTCGCCGGCGGCATCGCACTGACCGTCGGCATACCCCTACCCTCACCCATCGAGTAGCCATCCCATGAAACATGGCCTTGCACCGCTCATCCTGATTACCCTCGGCGTGCTGTTCCTGCTGCAGAACCTCGGTATCGGCGGCATCAACTTCGGTCGCCTGATCGCGACCTGGTGGCCGCTGATCCTGATCG
>JANXZP010000056.1 GCA_025355485.1 Pseudomonadota bacterium | reverse complement strand
GGGGTGCAGGAAGAACGGTGTCGAGTAGCGCGGCTTGCGCGCGGCTTCGCCGGGCGGATTCACGACGCGATGCGTGGTCGACGGATACACATGGTTGCTCAGGCGCTGCAGCATGTCGCCGATGTTGACCACGATGGTGTCGGCCTCGGCAGTAAACGGCACCCACTCGCCACTACGCGATTTCACTTCCAGTCCCGCCGCGCTGGCGCCAACCAGCAGGGTGATGAGGTTGATGTCCTCGTGCGCGCCAGCACGCACGTTCGGAAGACTTTCGATTGAATCCGCCGGCCCGGTGATCGGCGGATAGTGGATTGGGCGCAGGATCGAATTGCCGAAGTCGGTCTTGTCGACGAAAAATTGTTCCGGTAGATCGATGTGCAACGCCAGCGCAGACAGCACGCGTGACCCCAACGCATCCAGCGCTTCGTACAACGCGTAACCGTGCTCGCGGAACTCCGGCACTTCGGCCGGCCACAAGTTCGGCGGCATCACGTCGGCGTATTTCGAATCCCTCGGCAGTTCGCGGCCGATATGCCAGAACTCCTTGAGGTCCGGATAGCGCGAGTCTTTCGCGGTCTCGACCCCGAATGCAGTGTAGCCACGCGCGCCGCCGCTGCCGGGCACGTGGTACTTCATCTTGACGTCGGTCGGCAGCGCGAAGAAACGCTGGAACACATCGTACGAGCCGTCGATCAGAGCCTGCGGGATGCCGTGGCCGCTAATGCCCGCGAATCCCCATTCGCGATAGGCCGCGCCGAGTTCGGCGACGAATGCATCGCGGTCGCTGTCATAGCGACGGATGTCGAGGGTGGGAATGCGCATGTCGTTCATCGTGTCGTTCCGTCGAAAATCACTGCCCAGCCACGCGCACCGCTTCGGCCAGCTTGTCCAGCACCGACTGCATCAGCGCGGCATCGTCGGCCTCTACGGTGACGCGCACGACCGGCTCGGTGCCCGATGCGCGGATGAATGCACGCCCTCGGCCCACGAGTTGTTGTTGCGCGGCTTTCAATTCGCTACGCACGGATTCGGCCTGCGCGGGCTTGGCGCCGGCGGCATAACGCACGTTGACGGTGCGCTGCGGAACCCGATGCAATCCTTCCAGCGATTGCGCCAAGCTACGCCCACTGCGTTGCAATACATCGAGCACCTGCAGCGCGGCGACGATGCCATCGCCGGTGCTCGCGCGATCCAGGCACAGCAGGTGCCCGGAGGCTTCGCCGCCGAGCACGCCGCCGCCTTCGATCAGCGCGCGATGAACGTGGCGATCGCCGACCTTGCTGCGCACGAAGGCGATGCCGTGCTCGGCGAACGCGCGTTCAAGCCCATAGTTGGTCATCAGCGTGCCGACGACCGGACCGCGCAGGCGGCCGCTGGCCTGCCAGTCCAGCGCAAGAATGTAGAGCAGCGCATCGCCGTCGACGTGCGTACCGTCGGCATCCACCATCAGCATGCGGTCCCCGTCGCCATCGAACGCGATGCCGAGCGCGCACTGCTTCGCGCGCACATGCCAGACGAGCGCATCCATGTGCGTCGAACCGGATTCGCGATTGATGTTCAAGCCGTCGGGCGACACTCCGATCGCCTCGACTTCGGCTCCGATTTCGCCGAACAGTCGCGGCGCGATCTGGTAAGTCGCACCGTGCGCACAGTCCACCGCGATCCGAAGACCCTTGAGATGGAAATCGCGCGGCACGGTGGACTTGCAGAACTCGGCATAGCGGCTGCCGGGGCCGGTGATGCGATCGGCGCGGCCCAATACTTCCGAAGCGACCGTGGTGAACGGCGTCTCGAGCATCGCCTCGATCGCGAGCTCGGTCGCATCGTCGAACTTCTCGCCCTGCGCGTTGAAGAACTTGATGCCGTTGTCGTAATGCGGATTGTGCGAGGCGCTGATCACGATGCCGGCGTCGGCGCGCAGCGAGCGTGTGAGAAATGCAACGCCAGGGGTCGGCATCGGTCCCGACATGTGCACGTCGGCACCCGCCGCGACCAGGCCGGCTTCCAGCGCGGACTCGAACATGTAGCCGCTGATGCGGGTGTCCTTGCCGATCACCACCGACGGGCGTTCGCTATCGCGCGCGAGCACGCGGCCCAGCGCCCAGCCGAGTTTCAGCACGAAGTCGGCGGAAATCGGGCCGACCCCGACGCGACCGCGGATGCCATCGGTACCGAAGTGGCGGCGCTCGTTCACGCGGATCAGCCGACAGCTGCGACGACGGGTTGCTCGGCTGGCACCGGCTTGCGTAGAAGCAGCGCGAGCAAGGCAGCGAGTTTGTCGCGCATCTCGCGGCGATCGACGATCATGTCCACCGCACCGTGTTCGACCAGGAATTCGGAACGCTGGAATCCTTCGGGCAGGGTTTCGCGCACGGTCTGCTCGATCACGCGCGGGCCGGCGAAACCGATCAGCGCGTACGGCTCGGCGATGTTCAGATCGCCAAGCATCGCCAAGCTCGCCGACACGCCGCCGGTGGTCGGATGCGTGAGCACGACGATGTAGGGAACGCCCGCCGCGCGCAGTCGCGCGAGCGCCGCGGACGTTTTCGCCATCTGCATCAGCGAGAACAGGCCTTCCTGCATGCGCGCGCCGCCGCTCGCGGTGAAGCACACCAGCGGCACCTTGTCGGCCAATGCAAGTTCGGCCGCGCGCGCGAATTTCTCGCCGACCACCGAACCCATCGAACCGCCCATGAAACGGAACTCGAACGCGGCGGCGACCACGTCCTGCCCCTTCAGGCTGCCGCGCATCACGATCAGCGCGTCCTTCTCGCCGGTCGCCTTCTGGGTCGACTTGATGCGATCGACGTATTTCTTGCTGTCGCGGAATTTCAGCACGTCGGTCGGCGCGAGTTCGGCGGCGATCTCGGTCATCGAATCCGGATCGAGGAAACTTTCGAGACGCTTGCGCGCGCCGATCGGGCGGTGATGGCCGCACTTCGGGCAGACCTCGAGGTTGCGTTCGAGTTCGGGGCCGTAAAGAACAGCGCCGCACTTCTCGCACTTTTCCCACAGGCCTTCGGGCACGTTGCGTTTGTTGCCACCCTCGGTGCGGATGCGCGCGGGCATGAGTTTTTGCAGCCAGCTCATTGCGTTGGGTTCGTCCGGATCGTCAGGCTGGAAAGTGTATCAGCCTCATGCCGCATCGAGAGCGGCTCTCAGTGGTGCCAAGAACGCCGTTGCGCATCGTGCCGCATCATCGGCATCGGACGCACCTGAGATCACCTCGACCAGTGCGCTGCCAACCACCACACCATCGGCACACGGCGCGAGCGTTCCTGCGGTGGCCGCATCCCTGACGCCGAAGCCGACTACCACCGGCGCGACGGCTTGCGTTCGCAACGACGCGACGCGCTCCAGCACCGAGCCAGTGTCGATGGAGTTGGCACCAGTCACGCCGGCGAAACTGACGTAGTACAGATAGCCCTGCGCTTCGCGTGCAAGCCGCGCCAGGCGTGGCTCGGACGTGGTCGGCGCGGCTAGTGCTATCAGCGCGAGTCCGTGAGCGTTGAAGATCGCGCGGGTTTCCGTCGCCTCTTCCGGCGGCAAGTCGACGAGCAGCACGCCATCCACGCCCGCCGCGTTCGCATCGCGAGCGTAGCGTTCCACTCCGCGCATCACGACCGGATTCAGATAACCCATCAAGACAATCGGCGTCGTCGCATCGGTCACACGAAACGCGGCGACCATTCCGAATACCTGCGTGGTCCCGACGCCGCGCGCCAGCGCTCGTTCGGAACTGCGCTGGATCGTCGGCCCATCTGCCATCGGGTCGGAGAACGGCACGCCGAGCTCGATCACGTCCGCACCCGCGGCGACCAACGCATGCATCACCGGAACGGTCGCGGCTAGCGAGGGATTGCCGGCGGTGATGAACGGGATCAGGGCCTTGCGGCTGGCCGTTTTCAGTTCGGCGAAGCGTGCGTCGATGCGGCTCACAGCGTGAATCCCTCTCTCGCCGCGATCGTATGCACGTCCTTGTCCCCACGGCCCGACAGGTTCGCGAGCACCAGCGCATCTTTCGGCAACTCGCACGCAAGCTTGATCGCCTGCGCGATCGCGTGGCTGGATTCGAGCGCGGCGAGGATGCCTTCGGTGCGTGCGAGCAGGTGGAACGCCGCGAGTGCTTCGTTGTCGGTGACGCCGACGTATTCCGCGCGGCCGCTGTCTTTCAGGAACGCATGCTCGGGGCCGACGCCCGGATAATCGAGGCCCGCCGACACCGAATGGGTTTCGGTGATCTGCCCGTCGTCGTCGCAGATCACATAGGTGCGATTGCCGTGCAGCACGCCGGGGCGGCCAGCGCTCAGCGACGCAGCATGCCGGCCGGTCGCGATGCCATCGCCCGCCGCTTCCGCGCCGACGATGCGAACTCCGCGGTCGTTGAGGAAGGCGTGGAACAGGCCGATCGCATTGCTGCCGCCGCCGACGCAAGCAGTGATCGCATCGGGCAGCCGGCCGTACTCTTCCAGCATCTGCGCGCGCGCCTCGCGTCCGACCACCGCGTTGAAATCGCGCACCAGCAACGGATACGGATGCGGGCCGGCGACGGTGCCGATGATGTAGAACGTGTCGTGCACGTTGCTGACCCAGTCGCGCATCGCTTCGTTGAGCGCGTCCTTGAGCGTCTGCGAACCCGACGTCACCGGCATGACGGTTGCGCCGAGCAGCTTCATCCGGAACACGTTGATCGCCTGTCGCTGCATGTCCACCGCGCCCATGTACACCACGCATTCCAGGCCCATGCGCGCGGCGACCGTTGCCGACGCGACGCCGTGTTGGCCGGCGCCGGTCTCGGCGATGATCCGGGTCTTGCCCATCCGCCGTGCGAGCATCGCCTGGCCGATGGTGTTGTTGATCTTGTGCGCGCCAGTGTGGTTCAAATCCTCGCGCTTGAGCAGGATGCGCGCGCCGCCGACGTGCGCGGTCAGCCGCTGCGCTTCGTAGATCGGGCTCGGGCGACCGACGTAGTGCTTGTAGTCGCGCGCGAGTTCGGCGACGAATTCGGGATCGTCCTTGTACTTGCGGTACGCGGCCTCGAGTTCGGCGAGCGGCGCTATGAGTGTTTCAGCGACATAGATGCCGCCGTAGTCGCCGAAGTGGCCGCGCGCGTCGGGATAGTCGTTGTAGTCGATGGCGTCGGCGTTGCTCATGTCATCTCTTGTCCGTTCGTCAAACCGCGTTCCGCGTTTCGCACCGCATCGACGAACGCGCGCATGGTCGCGCCATCCTTGATGCCGGGTGTTGATTCAATCCCGCTCGATACATCCACGCCCCAAGGCCGCACGGCTCGCACCGCCATGCCGACGTTGGTCGCATCCAGCCCGCCCGCAAGCAGCCACGGCCGCGTGAGGTGCTGTTGCATGAGCCGGGTCCAGTCAAAGCGTTCACCACTGCCGCCCATCGCACCGGGCGCATGGCCGTCGAACACGAAACCGGTCGCTGAAGGATAGCGCGCCAGCAGCGCCGGCACATCCGCCGCGGCCACGTCGCGCATCGGCAATGCCTTCAGGAACGGCAGGCCGAAGCGTGCGCAGGATGCATCGTCCTCGCTGCCGTGGAATTGCAGCAGGTGCGGTTGCAGGCGTTCGACGATGGCCAGGACTTCGGCCGATGGGTTGTCCATTACCAACGCGACGACGCTGAGCATCGGCGCGACCGCCTCGCGCAGCGCGAGCGCATGGTCGAGGTCGACACGACGCGGGCTGCGCGCGGCGAAGACCAGGCCGATTGCATCCACGCCCAGTTCGCCGGCCAGGCGTACGTCGCCCGCGCGGGTCATGCCGCAGAACTTGATCCGCGTATGAACGCGCACATCCGCGAGGAGCGTCACAACGTCGCCTCCACCGGAAGCCCCCACTGCGCCGGATACAACGGGCCGAGGAAGCACAGACCCTGCGATGGCGCGGTATCGCCAGCTACGGCCCGATCGCGGCCTAGCAGCAATTCACGCAGCCACGTTTCGGGGCGCTCGCCGCGGCCGACCTCGAGCAGGCTGCCGACGATGTTGCGCACCATGTGGTGCAGGAATGCATTCGCGCAGACGTCGATCACGACCTCCTCGCCTTCGCAGCGCACATCGATCCGCTGCATGTCGCGCACGGCGTGCGAGGCCTGGCACTGAGCTGCGCGGAAGGCGCTGAAATCGTGCTCGCCGATCAGCGCCTGCGCCGCGCGGTGCATCGCGTCGGCATCCAGCGGCAGCCGTTCCCAGGCCACGTATTGACGAAATAAAGCGGGCCGGATCGCGCGATCGAGGATGCGATAGCGGTAACGCCGCGCGCGCGCCGCGAAGCGGGCGTGGAAATCCGCCGCGACGTCTACCGCCCAGCGCACGCTGACCGCGTCAGGCAAACGCGAATTCGCACCGAGTACCCAGCCGCGCATCGGTCGTAGCGCATCAGTATCGAAATGCACAACCTGGCAACGCGCGTGCACGCCCGCATCGGTGCGTCCGGCGCATTGCACGGAAACCGGAGCATCAGCCACGAAAGACAGCGCCGATTCCACTGCCGCCTGCACGCTGGGGCCGTGGCCGAGTTTCTGCCAGCCGAAGAAATCGCCGCCGTCGTATTCGATGCCGAGTGCCAGGCGCATGGTCGGGTATTGGAGGGAAAGTGGGATTGCACCGTTGCGGTCACGAACGGCGCGGCACAAGTGAAGCGTGGCGTTGCGGTTAGTCGATCAATGCCGACTCGACCGATTCTTCGGCCTGAGCGCACGGCGCTCAGGCGTTACTCACGTCATCCATGGCGTTCGCCCTTCGGGCCGGCTTCGCCGTTCGCACGCGCTCCAACGCGTGCAGTCATGGGCGCGCGAACCAATGGTTCGCAAGCGTGCCTGTTCACCCATCCAGGGTGTCGAGCAGCTTGAACGCTTCCTCCTGTTGCGAACGGTTGCCTTCGATCAGCACTTCTTCGAGCATGCCGCGCGCACCGTCGCTATCGCCGATGTCGATGTAGGCGCGCGCGAGTTCGAGCTTGGTCGCGACCGTCTGGCTCGGGTCGTCGAGCTCGGGAACCGCCGCGCGTACCTTGGTCACTTCCGGTGCGACGGCGACGGGTTCGGGCGTGTCGTCGATCGCCCAATCGTCTCCAGCCTTCGCTGCTGCCACAGGCGCCGGTGGCGCCGGCGCGACTTCTGCCACCGGTGTCGGCAGTGGCGCAGGCACGGCAGCGACCGGGCCGGTCCAGTAGGGCTTGCTGACAGGCGGCATCGCCTGCTGACGCGGATCGGTGATGGTGGCGCGATTATGGATACGCGCAGATGGCGCAGCAGGCTGCGCCTCGGCTGGAACGTCGTCCTTGGCGCCTGCCGCGCGGGCCGACTCGATGCTGGCGGCCAGTGCGCCATTGCGCGGGCGCGGCGCCGGTTCGGTCGCGCGCGGGCGCTTCAGCATCAAGAAGAGGATGCCCGCCAATACCACCAGCGAACCGCCGATCAGCACCGACGTTTGCAGGTACCACGGGGTCAAGTCTGCCGGTTCGATGGGCGCGGGCTTGGTCGGATGCGCGGCGGCCACCGCGGCCGGCTTGGGCGCGGATACCGTGGGCGTCGTGGCAGGCAACGACGAAGCGATCGAACCGTTCACGGCGGGCGCGGCAGCGACCGTCGATGCTGGCGTGGAAGCGACGCTTGCGCCGGCTGCGGGCGCGGCGGCGGCTTTCTTCTGCAGCTCGGCCAGGCGTTGTTGCATCTCGGCGAGCTGGCTGTCCTTCATACTCAACAGTTGCGTGCTGTCCTTTTGCATCTTTTCCAGATTGGCTACGCGCGACTTGAGATCGCCAATCTCGGAATTGCGCGCCGCCAGTTCTTCCTTGGTCTGCGCGAGCTGCGCACGCAGCTCGCTGCCCGATCCGCCTTCGCTGGCGCCCGACTGGCTACCGCGCGCGGCGTTGCCTACCGGCGGCACGATTTCGAGTCGCGCGCTACGTGGCTTGCGGACGCGCGGAGTACTCGCTGTGGCCTCGGGCCTGGACTCGGTGGCCGCCTGCGCGGGCGCGGATCCAGCAACCTGTGGTGTTTCAGGAGTGGACGGCGCGGGTTTCTCTGCCGCAGCGACAGGTACGGATGCCGACGGTTTCGACGCCTTGGCGATCGCGGTCTCGGCGCCTTCCTCGGGCTGCAACTGCGGCGCGGGCTGTCCGTTCTGGCGCCAGCTCTCGACCTGATCGTGCACGAGGGCATTGGCTTCCTCGGCGGTCAGCGCCTGGGTCTGCTCGCTGCCCGGAATGCGCAGCACCGAGCCGCTCTTGAGCAGGTTGATGTTGGAATGGATGAAGGCATCGGGATTGGTGCGCTGCAGCGCGATCATCATGCGGTTGACCGACACGTCGTCCGGCCGGACCTTGCCCGCGATCCCCGAAAGTGTATCGCCCTGCGCGACGGTGACCGAATCCGGCGTAGCCGCGGCAGCCGGCTGTGCGGATTCCGGTGGCGGTGCCTGTTCGACGACCGCTGCGGGCGGCGGTTGCTGTTGGAGCTGCGGCGCGGCGGGTGGCGGAGGTTCGGGCTGAGGGGCTGCCGCCATGGGCTGCGGTTGGGGCTGCGGGACGGTCACGACGGGCGCTGGCGGCGGCACCGGTTCTGGCGGAGCCGCATTGATCAGCTGAAGCGGCGCTATAGGTGGCGGCTCGGGTTGCGGAGCCGCTACGATCGGTTGCGATGGCGCGGCCATCGCAGGTTCCGGAGCGCTCGGCGGCGTCACAACGGGTGCCGGCAGCGGCGTTGCGACGACCGTCGGCGCGCTGATAGCGCGGCGCGGCACCGACGCGGTATGCGGTGGATCGAGCAGCGCGGTGTATTCGCGCACCATCTTGCCCTTGCCCCAGTCAGCCTCGATCAGGAAGCTCACATACGGATCGTGCATGCGCTGCGGCGTCGTTACCCGGATCACAGCCTCGCCGCGCGCGTTCCTGCCGACGCTGAATTGCAGGTTGGCCGATACCTCGTTGGAGCGTTCCATGCCGACCCGCTCGAAGGCTTCCGGCGATGCCAGCCGCACGACCAGATTGTTGGCTTCGGCCGGGTCGTTCAGGGTCAGCGGAATCTCGGCCACGAACGGCTGGTCAAGCCGCGACTTGACCTCGATCGTGCCCAGCCCGACGGCGTAGGCCTGCATGGCGGGCAGCGCGAGCGCCAACGCCATGCAGAGCTGAAATACCGATCTTGTGGAACGCGTTCCCATTCGTTGCGACGTCATCGCTGCACTCTCCCCGATCTGCACGCGGCGGCGCGGCCGTTCATGCGAATCCACATGACGACGCGCGCGCAAGTTGGCGCTAGCTATACGCTTTCGCCAGCAATTCTGCAATCTGGACGGCATTCAGGGCCGCACCCTTGCGGATGTTGTCGGACACGACCCACAGGTTCAGACCGCGCGGATGCGAAATATCCTCGCGGATGCGGCCCACGTACACCGGATCGGTACCGGCCGCGTGGGTGACCGGAGTCGGGTAGCCGCCGGCGCGCGGCTGGTCGACCACCACCACGCCCAGCGCCTGTTCGAGCAGCGCGCGTGCCTCCAGGGCGCTGATCTTGTCGCGCGTCTCGATCGCGACCGCCTCGGAGTGGCCGTAGAACACCGGCACGCGCACCACGGTCGCGTTCACCCGGATGCTCTCGTCGCCGAGGATCTTGCGGGTTTCCCAGACCAGCTTCATTTCCTCGGTCGTATAGCCGTTGTCAAGGAAATCACCGCCGTGCGGGAACAGGTTGAACGCGATCTGCACCGGGAAGCGCTGCGGATCGATCGGCTCGCATCGCAGCAGGGACGCGGTCTGCTGGCCGAGTTCCTCGACCGCCGAACGCCCCGCGCCCGACACGGATTGGTAAGTCGCGACATTGATCCGTTCGATCCCGACCGCGCGATGGATCGGCGCGAGCGCGACCATCAATTGCATCGTCGAGCAGTTCGGATTGGCGATGATTCCGCGCGGGCGTTGCGTGATCGCGTCGGGATTCACTTCCGAAACGACCAGCGGCACGTCGGCGTCGTAGCGGAAGGTCGAGGAGTTGTCGATCACCACTGCACCGACCGCCGCGAACTTCGGCGCGTACTCCTTTGAAATCGCACCGCCGGCGGAAAACAGCGCGATGTCTATGCCCCCGCCCTTCACAGAGGCTGGATCGAACGTCGCCAGATCACGCACCACGATGTCGCGATCGCCGAACTGTACCGTGTTGCCCGCCGATCGCTCGCTCGCGAGCGCGACGAGTTCGCCGACCGGAAAATTGCGCTCGGCGAGAACCGACAGCATCACCTCGCCTACCGCGCCGGTGGCGCCGACGACTGCCACGTTGAACTGCTTGCTCATGTTTCCTGCTGTCCCCGTTACGTGTGGGTTGTCTTGTTCATTCGGAACCGGCTGGAATCCGCGGCGTCACCTCGCCCACGTCGCCACACTGCGCGCGGTGCCGCAGCGCCTGGTCCATCAGCACCAGCGCGACCATCGCCTCGCAGATCGGCGTCGCGCGGATGCCGACGCAGGGATCGTGGCGGCCGGTCGTGACGATCTCGACGACCTCGCCATGCACGTCCACGCCCTGCACCGGCAGGCGCAGGCTCGAGGTCGGCTTGAACGCGACCGAGCAGCGCACCGCCTGGCCGGACGAAATCCCGCCGAGGATGCCACCCGCGTGGTTGGACGCGAAACCTTGCGGCGTCATCCGGTCGCGATGCAGGCTTCCGTGCTGCGACACGACCGCGAAACCGTCGCCGATCTCCACGCCCTTGACCGCGTTGATCGACATCAGCGCGCTCGCGAGCTCGGCGTCGAGCTTGCCGTAGATCGGTTCGCCCCAGCCCGGCGGCACGCCCTCGGCGACGACGTCGATGCGCGCGCCGACCGAGTCGCCGGATTTGCGCAGCGCGTCCATGTAATCCTCGAGTTCCGCGACCTGCGAGGCGTCCGGCCAGAAGAACGGATTGGATTCGACCACGTTCCAGTCGATGCGGGCGGCGCCGGCTTCCCCGAGATCGACGCCCCGCGGAACGATGTCGCCGATCTGCGCGAGATAGCCGCGCACGACCACATCGAACTTCGCGGCGAGCCACTTCTTCGCGATCACCGCCGCCGCGACGCGCATCGTCGTCTCGCGCGCGGACGAACGCCCGCCGCCGCGCGGATCGCGGTGACCGTATTTCTGCCAGTAGGCATAGTCGGCGTGGCCGGGCCGGAACTGTTCGGCGATCTTAGCGTAGTCCTTGCTGCGCGCGTCGGTGTTACGGATAAGCAACGCGATCGGCGTACCGGTGGTCTTGCCTTCGTACACGCCGCTGAGGATTTCGACTTCGTCGGCCTCGTGGCGCTGCGATGTATGCCGCGTGCGCCCAGTCGCGCGACGCGCGAGGTCGTGCGCAAAGTCTTCCGCTGCAATCGCGATGCCGGGTGGACAGCCATCGATCACGCAGCCGATCGCTGGGCCATGGCTTTCGCCGAAGGTCGTGACCGCGAACAGTTGGCCAAAGGTGTTACCGGCCATGACGATCCTCACCGCGCATCGGCGAGCTCCTTGATCCGCGCGTGATGCGCAACGAGGGCATCGCGCCCGATCGCAAAGATGCCCATCTGCCCGACCTTGAATTCGATCCATGCGAACGGGATTTCCGGTAGCAGTTCGACCAACGCGCTTTCGCTTTCGCCGACCTCGACGATCAGCATGCCGTCATCGTTCAGATGTTCGGGCGCGTCGCACAGGATCTTCAGCGCGAGATCGAGGCCGTCGTCGCCGGCGCGCAAACCAAGATCGGGTTCGTGCGCGTATTCGGGCGGCAGCGCCGCAACTTCATCGTGGGTCACGTACGGCGGATTGCTGACGATCAAATCGTATGTTTCACCGACAAGCGCACCGAACAGGTCGGACTTCAGCAGGCGCACGTTCGGCGCGTGCAGGCGGATGCTGTTTTCCTCGGCGAGCGCGAGCGCGTCGTCGCTGATATCGACCGCATCGACCTGGCAGTCGGCATTGTAGTGCGCCATCGCGATCGCGATGCAGCCAGAACCCGTGCACAAATCCAGCGCGCGATGGACTTCCAGGTCGCCGAGCCACGGATGGAATCCGGCTTCGATCAGCTCCGCAATCGGCGAGCGCGGCACCAAGGCGCGTGGATCGGTCTTGAAACTCAATCCCGCGAACCACGCCTCGCCGGTGAGATACGCCGCCGGAATGCGCTCGCGGATGCGTCGCTCGAACAGCGCCAGCACCGTCGCTTTTTCTTCTGCGGTCACGCGTGCCTGGCCGTAGACCGGATTCATGTCGTGCGGAAGGTACAGCGCGTGCAGCACGAGCTGGGTCGCCTCGTCGAGCGCATTGTCGTAGCTGTGGCCGAAGGTCAGGCCCGCCGCGCCGAAACGGCTGGCACCGTAGCGGATGAGGTCGATGATGGTGGCGAGTTCGGCGGACATGCGGTAGTGCGCGGGTGCGTGCATGGGGGCGACGCACGAGTATAACGGCCCGCCCGCTATAATCCTTCGATGGCCACAAGAACGATGACTTCTGCGCTGATGACTCGTGTGCATATGCGTGGAGCGATCCGCCACTCGACCCTGCTCGTGCTCGCCGCAGCGCTGGCCGCCGGACTCGGTCTTTGGGCAGCGCAGACGCATTTCGCAGCACCCACCGCTGCGATGCCCGCGATGCGCACGGTGACGCTGTTCCCGGGAACGCGCGTGCTGGCGCCTTACAAACTCAATGCCGCCGACGGCGGCGCCATCACACCAGCGACAATGAAGGGCCACTGGACGCTGGTCTTCCTCGGCTACACCCGCTGCCCCGATGTGTGCCCGACCACGCTGCAGAGCCTTGGCCAGGCCGCGAAAACATGGGCGACGATGCCCGCGTCGATCCGTCCACGCGTGCTGTTCGTCTCGGTCGACCCCGACCGCGACAGCCCGCAGCATGTCGGCGAATATGTGCACTACTTCGGCAAGGACCTGCTGGGCGCAACGGCCGATGCGAAAACGCTGGCGACCTTCGCGCGCAGCCTCGGCATGGTGTACATGAAGGTGCCGACGAGTGGCGGCGACTACAGCATCGATCACTCCGCATCCGTGTCGGTGCTCGATCCGGACGGCGACATGGCCGGCTTGATCCGTCCGCCGCTCGATCCGGCGGCGATCGGTGCGGACATGAAGACCCTGTCGGATTTGCAGCAGCCGGAATCGCACTGAAATGAGACCGGCGGTCGCGCTGCAATACCTGCTGCCGCATCGGCTGCTGTCGCGA
>JANXZP010000041.1 GCA_025355485.1 Pseudomonadota bacterium | reverse complement strand
GTGACGGTCGATGCGACCGAGTTGCGCGCGGCGCACTGCACTTCGGCCGGGTTGTACATGAACTGGTTGGCGAGCTTCTTGATCTCGTCCTCGAACGTGGCCGAGAACAGCAGCGTCTGCCGCTGCTTCGGCAGCGCGCCGAGGACGGTCTTGATCGCGGGCAGGAAGCCCATGTCGAGCATGCGGTCGGCTTCGTCAAGCACAAGGATCTCGACGCCCGACAGGTCCACGCTGCGGCGCTGCATGTGATCCATCAAACGCCCCGGCGTGGCGACCAGGATATCGATGCCGCGACGCAGTTCGTCGAACTGGGTGCGCATGCTCGAACCGCCGTACATCGGAGACACCTGCAGGCGCAGGTGCTTGGCGTAGCCGCGGATGCTGTCGTTGACCTGCACCGCGAGTTCGCGGGTCGGGGTGAGGATCAGCGCGCGGATCACCTTGCGGTTACGCGCGTTCGGATCCTGGTTCGCGAACAGGCGCTGCAGGATCGGCAGCGCGAACGCTGCAGTCTTGCCGGTGCCGGTCTGCGCGCTGCCGAGCAGGTCGCGTCCGGCAAGCGCGAGCGGGATCGCTTCGGCCTGGACCGGGGTAGGGGTGGTGTAGTGAAGATCGGTGAGCGCGCGCACGATTGCGGGCGAAAGCCCGAGGGTTTCAAACGTCATTGGAAAAACTCCGAGTAAATATTTGCCGATCGCATGCGCGCGATGACGAAACAGCACAGGGCTGTACGCCTTCGATCGAAGAAGATCGCAAATTCCCGAAGCGTTCCCTGAAACCGCGCTGCGAGGAGACAACGATGTGCGGAGCCGCCGACGGCGGTCTCCGGGTTTGCGCATCGAAACAGGCGGTAATGGCCGGACGTTGCTGCCGGAACCATGCGGTCAATCGCAGGCGGTGCGGGCATGCAGCGTCGGTAAGACCGGGCGGGAATGCAAGCCGCGGCGCGCTAACCGGTGAAGTGTACGCGAATCCAAGCCGCCGTGCCGTGCGGATGAACGCGCGATTCAGGGACGCGTCGCCGTCGACTGCGCGTTGCCCTTTCCGCGATGCGCAGCGGCAGAGTAGGCTTGCGCGTCGCTTTCATGGAAACAGCAATGTCCCTGCGTGCAACGACCTGTGTCATTACCGGGTGCCTGATCGTGGCTACAGCCGCTGCAAATACCACCGACCGCTGGAACCTGCCGATCGCGGTGAAGAAGCTCGACAACGGCCTGACCGTCGTCGTGTCCGAGGACCACAGCTCGCCGACCGTCGGCATCAGCGTGATCTACCGCGTCGGCATCCGCACCGAGCCGCGCAACCGCACCGGTTTTGCCCACCTGTTCGAACACCTGATGTTCGAAGGCACGCCGAACGCGCCGCAGGGCGTGTTCGATCGCGTCACCAGCGGTGGCGGCGGCGACAACAACGGTTCGACCCATCCGGACTACACCAGCTACATCGAGCAGGCGCCGGTGTCCGCGCTCGAACCGCTGTTGTGGCTGGAAGCCGATCGCATGAAGACGCTGGCTTTCACGAAGAAGAGCCTGGACGGTCAGCGCGACGTGGTGAAGGAAGAAATCAACGTCAACGTCAAGAACCAGCCCTACGGTGGCTTCGCGTGGACCGGCCTGCCGATGCTCGCGTTCGGCAAATGGGAGAACGGCCACGACGGTTACGGCAGTTTCGAGGACCTGGACAAGGCCAGCCTCGACGATGTGCGCGGTTTCCATCGCGATTTCTACGGCCCGAACAATGCGGTGCTCGGCATCGCCGGCGACGTGACGCCGGAACAGGGTTTCGCGCTCGCGCAGAAATATTTCGGAAAAGTCCCTGCACGCGCAACACCGCCGCGCCCGGATGTCAGCGAACCGCTGAATACCGCCGAGAAACGCATCGTGCAGGGCGACGCGCTTGCGCGATTGCCCGCGCTGGCGGTCGGTTGGAAGATGCCGTCGCGCGGCAGCAAGGACCAGGCGGCGATGGTCGTGTTCGGCGAGTTGCTTGCCGGCGGCGATGCATCGCGGCTGTACCAGGACCTGGTCAAGGGCAAGGCGCTCGCGGTGCAGGTCGACGATTTCACCGGTAGCGGTTCGCCGTGGGAATACGACGGCCCGACGCTTTACACGCTGATGATCACCTACAAGAACGATGGCAAGGCCGATGCGCTGCTGGCCGCGATCGACGTGCAGGTCGCGCGCATCCAGCACGAGGGCGTGGACGCCGCGACGCTGCAGCGACTCAAGACGCGCATGCTTGCCGACTGGTACGACGGCATCGAAGGATTCGCCGATCGCGCCGACCGGCTCGCGATCCTGCAGTCGCTCTGGGGCGATGCGCGCGTCGTCAACCAGGTGCCGGATTGGATCGATGGCGTGACTTCGGACGACGTGCAGCGCGTTGCCGGCACGTACCTGACCCATGCCAACCGCAGCGCGATCGATCGCCGTCCGGACGATCTGCTCGATCCGAACGATCCGGCGCGTTCGGACAAGCGCGAGCCGGCCAAGGTCAAGCCAGTCAAATCCGATTCGACCAAACCCAAATCCGACAAGACGCATTGAGGCGACTATGAGTGCGTCCGCGTTGCTCTCTGTGCTGCTGGCCGTCGCGCCGACCGCCGTGCCATCGAACGCAGTGGCGCCAGCTGCGCCGGCGTCGATGACAAAACCAGCCGCAGCGATCGTTACGCCAACGCCCATATCGAAACCGACCATGACCAAGCCGACCACGCCAGCCACAAACGACAAGACGAAGTCCGCCGCTGTCGCAGCACCAGCCATTGCCAGCACTGCTGCCAATAAACCGGTAGCGAACAAACCAACGGAGAAAAAATCAGCTGCGATCGAAAAAGTTTCCGCCGAACCCGCAGCGCACGAACCCGAGACGCTACCAAAGGATCTTCCGCCGTACGGCAAGGAACGCTCGCTGCCGCCGATCCAGATCGTGCAGCGCAAGCTCGCTAATGGTCTGACGGTTTGGGTGCTGCCGCGCGCGGACGGGCCGCCGAAAATACACTACGTACTGTCGGTGCGTGGCGGACTCGCGGCCGATCCGCCGATGCAGCCGGGCTTCTCATCGTTGCTTGCGAGCCTGTTGAAGGAAGGTGCGGGAGGTCGCGACGCGCTGCGTATCGCGCAGGATCTGCAATCGTACGGCGGCGACATGCAGGCCGATGCAAGCGTGGATGGCATCACGTTGTCGATGTCGGGTCTGGCGTCGAACGCGGCGAAAATCATCACTCTGCTGTCGGAAATCATTTTGCAGCCGACGTTTCCCGAACGCGAGGTCGAACTCGGCAAGCTCAACGCGGTGCAGGCGCTGAAGGCGTCCGAAGCCGATCCGGATTACCTCGCGCGGCGCGCGATGGGACGGCTGGTGTTCGCCGGCCATCCCTACGGCCGCATCCAGCCGACCCAGGCGTCGATCCTCGCGATCACGCCAGAGATGCTGCACGCCGAACACGACCGCCGTTTCCGTCCCGACCAGGCCTTGCTGGTGATCACCGGCCGCATCGCGCCCGAAGCGGCATTCCAGCTTGCCGAGCGCGTGTTCGGCGACTGGCGCGCCGAAGGCCGCGCGATGGATGCCACGCAGCCGGTTCCGACGCAGGTCGCGCCCGGCCACGTGTTCGTAGGACGCGACGACAGCGTGCAGTCGGCGATTCGCATCGGCCGCATCGCGATCGCCGCCGATTCGCCGGATTATTTCCCCCTGCAACTGACCAACGCGGTGCTCGGCGGCGGATTCACCAGCAGGCTCAATCAAAATCTGCGCGAAGACAAGGGTTACACCTACGGCGCAGGCAGCGCGGTCGGCGCCGAATGCGCGGGCGGTGCGGTGGTCGCATCCGCGAACGTGCGCAACGAAGTCACCGGCGCGACGCTCGCCGAGTTCATGCGCGAATATGCGCGGCTGGGCAGCACGCCGGTACCCGAGGGCGAGCTCGAACTGACCAAGCGCTATATCGCCGGCGGTTTCCTTCTGCTCAACCAGCAGCAGGCGCAGGTCGCCGCGACGCTCGCCGACTATTGGCTGGTCGGCCTGCCGCCGCAGACACTGTCGGACTACGTGCCGAAACTGCAGGCAGTGACCGCCGCGCAGGTGCAGGCGATGGCGCGCAAGTACTTTTCGCCGAAAGACCAGTCGATCGTGGTTGTCGGCGATGCCGCGGTGCTGCCGCAGCTTGCGCCGTACGGAACCTTCGATCCCCAGTAGCGTGCGCTGCGCGCACGTTCGATATTTGGGCGTCGTTAACGCAATACGCGCCGTGCACCAAGGTAATGATCGCGCCAGTAGTAACCATTGATCTCATCCAGCCGCACCGTGCCGCCGCTGTTTGGGGCGTGTATGAAGCGGCCTTGGCCGACGTAGATGCCGACGTGGTTCACGCCTGACGCATCACCGAAGAAGACCAGGTCGCCCGGCGCGAGGCGGTTGTCGCGCACCGCTGGGATCGGCAGCGCCGCGATGTCGCGTGCGCTGCGAGGCAGGTTGGTGCGGCCCATGTCGCGGAACACGAAGTTCACCAGGCCGCTGCAATCGAATCCGCCTTCCGGCGTGTTGCCGCCCCAGCGATACGCGACGCCGACTAGCCCGATAGCGCGGATCAGCACGTCGTTCGCACGTTGCGGATCGTCGGCGGCGACATCGACGATGTCGATCGTGGAGGCGCGCTGCGCGCTGTGCGATGCGGGCCGCGTCGGATGGCCGCCGCAACCGGGGAGAGCAATCAGGACGGCAATGCCGCACAGGCATGCGTGCAACGCTGGCATGCGCGCCGTGACGCCGCGATAATGCAAACCAACGCCCACGTCCGGTCCGCCCATGCGGCATAGCTTGCCGTGTCGCGCCTGCCGCGTCACTCCTTCCTCCAATCCGCGAGCCAGCATGAAGATCGAGAACAACTCCGTCGTCCGTTTCCATTACACCGTCGCCGAAGCCGGCGATACCGAGGTCGAGAACTCGCGCGCCGGCGATCCGGTCGCGATCCTGATCGGCCACAAGAACATCATTCCAGGTGTTGAGAATGCATTGATCGGACACGAAGCGGGCGACAATTTCGAGGTCACGGTATCGCCCGAGGAAGGCTATGGCCTGCGTCGCGACGGGATGACGCAGCGGCTGTCGAAGAAAGTGTTTCCGAAAAACGCGCCATTGCAAGCCGGTGCGCAGATCGTGCTCAAGACCGACCACGGCCCGCGCATGGTCACCGTGCAGAAGGTCGGCATGACCGTCGTGGATGTCGACCTCAACCATCCGCTGGCCGGCAAGACGCTGAGCTTCGCCATCGAAGTCATCGACGTGCGCGCAGGCAATGCCGAGGAAATCGCGCACGGCCACGTGCACGGCGACGGTGGCCACGCGCACTGAAGCGATGTGGGCGACGATGGTCATCCGGACTTCCGGCAGGGTTCGGCGATCGCGGCGCATGTTGTAATTTCCCCATCGCATCCGTTCGTGGGGACATCATGCAGCGAATCCTGATTGCCGCATTGGCGGCATTGCTGGCTGTTGCTTCGAGCAATGCGCAGGCGTTGCAGGATCACGCCAATGTAGCCATAACGACGCCACCATCGGCGTCGCCCGCGCCGCGCGCGATCGATGCCGCTGATCTCTCGTCCTACATCGATGGCGTGGTGCAGACGCGCATGCGCGACGACGGCATCGCCGGCGCCGTGGTCACGGTCGTCGACCGGCACGGCGTCCTGCTGCTGCGCGGCTACGGGATCGCTTCGCAGCAATCGCGACGGATGGTCGATCCGGCGCGCACGCTGTTTCGCATTGGTTCGATCTCCAAGACCTTCAGCTACCTGGAAACGTTGAAACAGATCGACGCCGGCAAGTTGCGGCTCGATGCCGAAGTCAACGATTACCTGCCGGCGGAGATCAAGCTCCCCGCCGACGCCCATGCGCCGGTGCGCTTGCGCAACCTGCTCACGCACACCGCCGGTTTCGAGGATTCCATGTTCGGCCATCTGTTCGTCGCGAGCGCAGCGCAGGCGCTGCCGCTCGATGCGTATCTGTCGAAACACCGGCCCGCGCGGGTGCGCGAGCCCGGCTTGCACGCGGTCTATTCCAACTATTCGGTCGTCCTGCTCGGCGCATTGCTCGCGCATGCCGAAGGCGTGGATTTCGAGACGCTGATGGATCGCGCGTACTTCGATCCGCTCGGCATGCGCCTGTCGACGTTCCGCGAGCCGCTGTCCGCGGGCGATCCGCGCAACGCGCCGCCGCGTTTCGACGGGCTGTGGTCGGAGGGATTCAAGCGCGAAGACGGCGGGTTCACGCAGGAGCCGCTCGAGCACATCGCACAGATCGCGCCGGCCGGCGGCGTTTCCACCACTGGCGCCGACATGGCGCGTTACCTGCGCATGCTGCTGGATCGTGGCGAACTCGATGGCGTGCGCGTGTTGCCAGCATCGGTATTCGACCGTCTGGAGGGCGAACCGTTGTTCCGCAACACGCCGCAGTCGCCGGGCATTTCCTACGGGTTCTTCCGCCATCGCTACGGGCAGGTGGAAAGCCTCGAACACGGCGGCGCGACGCTGTGGTTCCATTCCGACCTGGTGGTGGTGCCGAAACTCGGCGTCGGCATCTTCATCTCGACCAACACCGACACCGGCGGCAAGTTCGCCTACGAATTGCCGGAGCTGATCCTGGAACGTTATTTCCCGAACGCGCGCGCGGCCGCGTTGCCGACCCCGCCCAGGGGTTTCGATGCGCAGCGCTTCGTCGGAACCTATGCCAGCGAACGTACCGCATCTAGCACGTTCGAAAAACTCGTGCTCGCGAGCGGCGGCTCGGTCGATGCGGCGCCGGATGGAGCCCTCGCGATCAGCGCCGGCGGCGACACATCGCGCTGGGCGCACGATGGTGGACTGGCTTTCCGCAAGGTTGAAGGACAGGGACGCGTCGTCTTTTTCGAGGACGGCAAGGGACGCATCGCCGGCTTCGCATCGGCGTACGGGGAAAACGTCTGGGATCGCGTCGGCCTGATGGACAACCCGAATACGCTGATCGGTCTATGGGCCGCGAGCGGTACGGTTGCCGTGCTGGTGCTGACGGGGGCTTGGCTGCGCCGTCGCCGGAAGATCGTCGCGAGTCAGGGCGCGAAACGCGCCACGGCATGGTTGTATCTCACCGCAGCCGCGTGGCTGGCATTCCTCTCGGTGCTGGGAATCGCGCTCGTGCAGTTGCTCGGCGACGAAGCGACCGCCCTGTATCGCTATCCCGGCACCATGTTGTGCGTCGCGTTGTGGGTCGGCACCCTCGCGATCGCGATGAGCGCATTCTGCGTGCCGGGTCTGGCACCGGCTTGGCGGACGCCGGGCTGGGGTTTCTGGCGCAGGTTGCGGCATACGGCGGCCGTCGCGATCTTCGCTTCGACCTGCGTGCTGATGTGGCACTGGAACGCGCTAGGTTGGAAATTGTAGACAGCGATTCGCATCGCGCCGTTAAACTGGACGCATGACGAGATCGAGCGAAATCCTGATCGTTGGCGGTGGCGTGATCGGCCTGGCCTGCGCGTACGAGTTGCAGCGCGCGGGACGCCAGGTGCGCATGCTCGAGGCCGGACGTATCGGTTCTGGTAGTTCGCACGGCAATTGCGGCACGCTCACGCCGAGCCACGCCGAACCGCTCGCCGTGCCCGGCGTGATCGCGAAGGCGTTGCGCTGGATGCTGAAACCCGACGCGCCGCTGTACATCGCGCCGCGTTTCGACCCGGCGCTGTGGCGCTGGTTGTGGAATTTTTCGCGGCGCTGCAATGCACGCGACTGCCGGAGTGCAACCCATGCCAGATATGCCTTGCTCGATACGTCGCGCGCGCTGATCGAGCAACTCGTGCGCGAGCACTCGCTCGATTGCGAATTCGCCGACGACGGCGTGCTGCATGTCTTCGCCGATCCGCGCGAACGCGATGCGATGTTCGCCGCACTGCCGCAGTTGCGCGAGATCGGTATCGTTGCGGAAGCGTGGGACGCCGCGACCATCGCCATGAACGAGCCATCATTGCGCGAGGGGCTTGCGGGCGGAGTGTTGTTTCCGGGCGATGCGAGTTTGCGTCCCGATCGTTACGTTGCCGAACTCGCGAGGCTCGCGCGCGAAGCCGGCTGCGAACTCGTCGAGGATTGCGCGGTGCTCGGATTCCGCCGCGAACGCGGACGCATCGTCGGCATCGACACCACGCAAGGCCCACAGCGCGGAGTCGATGTACTGATCGCGACCGGCGCTTGGTCGCCGATGCTTGCGCGTCAACTCGGTTTTGCATTGCCGATCCAGCCCGGCAAGGGTTATTCGATCACCTGGGACGCGCAGCGCGCGCCGCCGCGCAGGCCGCTGGCGCTGAAGGAGCGTTCGGTGTGCGTGACCGCGTGGGGCAGCGGGTTCCGGCTCGGCAGCACGATGGAATTTTCCGGTTACGACAGCACGCTCAACCGCGCCCGGCTGGATGCGCTCGAACGCGCGGCAGGCGAATACATGCGCGAACCGCCGACCGGAGCCCGTCGCGAGGAATGGTACGGCTGGCGGCCGATGACCTGGGACGACCTGCCGATCCTCGGCCGCGCGCCCGGAAGCGACAACCTGTGGCTGGCGACCGGCCACGGCATGCTGGGCGTGAGCATGTCGATGGTCACCGGGCGATTGCTTGCCGACCTGATGACGGCACGCGAACCGATCGTCGATCCCGCGCCATACTCGGCCATGCGATTCCAATAAGAATGACTTTGATAATTCCTCTCCCGTCGGGAGAGGATGTCCGAAGGGCAGGTGAGGGGCGATCGAAGTCCGCGCTACGAACACCCCTCACCCCAACCCTCTCCCGATGGGAGAGGGAGTTTTCAAGCTTTCTCCGACAATTGCGCGACGAATGGTGAGAGAACGATGTCCGACTTCGACCTGATCGTGCTCGGCGGCGGCTCCGGCGGACTCGCCGCTGCGTTCCGTGCCGCGCAGCATGGCGCGCGCGTGGCGATGCTCGAACCGCACCTGCTCGGCGGCACCTGCGTCAATGTCGGCTGCGTGCCGAAGAAGGCGATGTGGCTCGCGGCCGACATCGCCGGCAAGCTTGCCATCGCCGGGGCGCTGGGATTCCCGGCGCAAGCCGGCGCGCTCGACTGGCCGGCCTTCATCGCGCATCGCCAGCGCTACATCGCCAGGATCCACGACAGTTACCGACACCGCCTCGCAGCAGCCGGCATCGCGACCCTGCCGATGCGCGCGCACCTGGTCGATGCGCAAACCGTCGAATGCGCCGACGGCATGCGCCTGAATGCGCCGAAGATCCTGATCGCGACCGGTGGTCGCCCGCAGCGCCCGCAGATTCCCGGTGCCGAACTCGGCGGCGTGTCCGACGATTTCTTCCATCTGTGCGCAGCCCCAAAACGGGTTGCGCTGATCGGCGCCGGCTACATCGCGGTCGAACTCGCGGGCGTATTGCAGGCCCTCGGAAGTGCGGTGGAAATGTTCGTGCGCGGCCAGCGCCTGCTCAACGGCTTCGACACCGAACTCACCGGGATGTTGGCCGAGGATTACCGCCAGTCCGGCGTGCACATTCATTTCAACCACCCACTGCAATCGCTGGAACGCGATGGTGCGCAACTGCGCCTGCGCGATGCGGACGGCAATGCGAGCGCGCCGTTCGATACGGTGCTGTTCGCGACCGGGCGCCAGCCGAACACCGATGCGCTTGGATTGGAACAAGTCGGCGTCGCGACCGATCCGCGTGGGCATGTGCTTGTCGATGCAT
>JANXZP010000212.1 GCA_025355485.1 Pseudomonadota bacterium | reverse complement strand
CGGGATCACGATCTCGACCGCGCACGTGGAATACGAGTCGATCAACCGGCATTACGCGCACGTGGATTGCCCGGGCCATGCCGACTACGTGAAGAACATGATCACCGGTGCGGCGCAGATGGACGGCGCGATCCTGGTGTGCTCGGCCGCGGACGGCACGCCCACCTGCCGCGCCAGCAGAATGTGCTCGCGCGTCTGCGGCATCGGGCCGTCGGCGGCCGAGCACACCAGAATCGCGCCGTCCATCTGCGCTGCACCGGTAATCATGTTCTTCACATAGTCCGCGTGTCCCGGGCAATCCACGTGCGCGTAATGCCGGTTCTTGGACTCGTATTCCACGTGCGCGGTCGAGATCGTGATCCCGCGCGCCTTCTCTTCCGGCGCCGCATCGATCTGGTCGTACGCCTTGAACTCGCCGCCAAACTTCTCCGCGCCCACCTTCGTCAGCGCCGCCGTCAGCGTCGTCTTCCCGTGGTCAACATGACCAATCGTCCCCACGTTCACGTGCGGCTTCTTGCGCTCAAATTTGCCCTTGGCCATGATCTTCTACCTTTGGAATCTGATGTTGTTGATAGTGCTGTTTGGTTTGCGTTTCGTTGCAGCGTCAAGCTGATTTCTTGATGACCTGGTCGGCGATGTTGTTCGGCGCTTCGGCGTAATGGTCGAATTCCATGGTGAAAGTGGCGCGACCCTGCGACAGCGAACGGATCGTCGTCGCGTAACCGAACATTTCGCCCAGCGGAACCATCGCGAGGATGGTCTTGCCCGACGGCGTGTCGTCCTGGCCTTGCAGCAGGCCACGACGGCGGCTCAGGTCGCCCATGACGTCGCCGACGTAATCTTCCGGCGTCACGACTTCGATCTTCATGATCGGCTCCAGCAAAACCGGATCGGCCTTGCGGAAACCTTCCTTGAAGGCCATCGAAGAGGCGAGCTTGAACGCCATTTCCGACGAGTCGACATCGTGGTACGAACCGAACACGAGCTTGACCTTGACGCCCACGACCGGGAAGCCGGCCAGCGGGCCGCTGGTAATGGTTTCGCGCAGGCCCTTCTCGATCGCCGGGATGAATTCCTTCGGAATCGTGCCGCCGCTGATATCGTTGATGAACAGGAAATCGTTCTCGACATCCGGATCGGCGCGATCCTTCTCGGTCATCGGCGACAGCTCGATCACGACATGGCCGTACTGGCCCTTGCCGCCCGATTGCTTCGCGTGCTTGTAATCCGACTTGACGTCGGATTTGCGGATGGTTTCGCGGTAGGCGACCTGCGGCTTGCCGACGTTGGCTTCGACGTTGAACTCGCGCTTCATGCGGTCGACGAGGATTTCCAGGTGCAATTCGCCCATGCCGGAAATGATCGTCTGGCCGGATTCTTCGTCGGTGCGCACACGGAACGACGGATCTTCCTGCGCGAGACGCGACAGTGCGATGCCCATCTTTTCCTGGTCGGACTTGGTCTTCGGCTCGACCGCCATCGCGATGACCGGCTCCGGGAAGATCATGCGCTCGAGCGTGATGACGTGATCCAGCGCGCACAAGGTCTCGCCGGTGGTCACGTCTTTCAGGCCAACCGCCGCGGCGATATCGCCAGCGCAAACTTCCTTGATCTCTTCGCGCTGGTTGGCGTGCATCTGCAGGATGCGGCCGATGCGTTCCTTGCGCGACTTGATCGGATTGAAAATGGTGTCGCCCGACTTCAGCACGCCCGAATAGACGCGGAAGAACGTGAGCGAACCCACGAACGGGTCGGTCATGATCTTGAACGCGAGCGCCGAGAATGGATCGGTGTCGTTGGCCTTGCGGCTGGCAACCTGATCGTCTTCGTCCATGCCGGTGACCGGCGGACGATCGGACGGCGACGGCAGGTAGCGGATCACCGCATCCAGCATCGCTTGCACGCCCTTGTTCTTGAATGCGGTACCGCAGAACACCGGGATGATCGAGCAATTCAGCGTGCCCGTACGGATGCCCAAGATGATGTCCTCGACCGGCAAATCGCCTTCTTCGAGGTACTTGTTCATCAGTTCTTCGGAGGTTTCGGCAGCGGCTTCCACCATGAAACTGCGCGCGGA
>JANXZP010000147.1 GCA_025355485.1 Pseudomonadota bacterium | reverse complement strand
GGACCCGATCGAGTTCGTGCACAAGCACGAGGGCTGCATCGTCACCCAGCGCGAAGTCGGCATCGACACCGACAGCTGGGAGAACGCGCTGAAGAACACCCTGCGCCAGGCGCCGGACGTGATCATGATCGGCGAGGTGCGCACCCGCGAAGGCATGGACCACGCGATCGCGTTCTCCGAAACCGGCCACCTGGTGCTGTGCACCCTGCACGCGAACAACGCCAACCAGGCGATGGACCGCATGATCAACTTCTTCCCCGAGGATCGCCGCAACCAGCTGCTGATGGACCTGTCGCTGAACCTCAAGGGCGTGGTCGCGCAGATGCTGATCCCCACCCCGGACGGCAAGGCGCGGCGGGTCGCGATGGAAATCCTGCTCGGCACGCCGCTGGTGCAGGACTACATCCGCGAGGGCGAGATCCACAAGCTCAAGGAAGTAATGAAGGAATCCACCAACCTCGGCATGAAGACCTTCGACCAGAGCCTGTTCGAGCTCTACCAGGCCGGCGAGATCGGCTACGAGGACGCGCTGCGCTTCGCCGATTCGCAGAACGAAGTCCGCCTGCGCATCAAGCTCGCCTCGGGCGGCGACGCCAAGAGCCTCGCGGCAGGATTGGACGGCGTGGAACTGGTGTCCACCGAGGACAAGCAGTTCGTGCGGCGGTGATTTTTCGCGGTTGGTTCCATGTGCGAAAAAGCCGGGCAATGCCCGGCTTTTTTGCGACATTTCCCAGATCAAGGAATAGGGCGTTCATCCTATGCACTCCCATCTGGGTACGTAAAGTAGAACATCGCCCTTTTCAAGAGGCAATTGATTGTGAAGAAGGTAGTTGTCGTAATTCCCGTGTACAAAACGGACTTGAATGACAATGAATTATTGTCGTTCAAGAGATCAATACAGGTGTTGGCGCGACATCCGTTTGCCATCGTGTGCCCCGACAATCTGGACTTGGGTCCGTTGAAACCTGTTCTTGAACCCGTGAACCATGAAATCAAGAGATTCGATGAAGCATATTTCAAGGGGCTCGATGGATATAACCAATTGATGCTTTCCGAAGTGTTTTACAAGGAATTCGAGGAATACGAATACATCTTGATTTGCCAGATGGATGTTTTTGTATTCGCGGACAAGCTTGAACATTGGTGCGGCAAGGGTCACGACTATATTGGCGCTCCATGGATCGCATCGAGGCAGACATTGCTGGCTCGCCTACTGCTTTCCATCAGGAATTTTACGGCCCAAGAGAAAAAAAGCACTGAACACCATTTCAAAGTGGGAAATGGAGGGTTCTCTCTCAGGCGGACATCGACCATGCTTCGAGCCGTCTTGTGCCGAAATGAAAATACCGAGCGCGAAGCGATTGATTCCGGTCGGTTACATCACCGGGATTTCGAGATCGAGGATCTGTACTTTTCCATAGCGGCGCCAACGCTCGTCGATATAAAGATTCCCCATTACACCGAGGCCGTGGATTTTTGCATTGACAGGAAGCCCCGCCTCGCATTGAAGTTGAATCGCGGTAAGTTGCCATTCGCATGCCACAGGTTCTACGACCGGAAAGCCAAGAAATTCTGGGGTGCGATTATTTCCGAGCACATGAAGGGAGGCTTCTGAACTTTGAACGAGGGGATCGGACTGGCCCGGAGTCGGATCAAAACGGCTTCAATCCTTCTTCGCTTCTTTCGCCTTCTCGCCCATCTCCGCCCTGAATTCGCAGAGCTCGCGCAGCAGGGTTTCGATGTTGACCTCGTTCTTGAGGTTGACCTTGAAATCGGTGTCGGCGCGGGCGCGATCCTTCAGCGACTGGCGATTCTGGCTCATCACGATCAGTGGGCCCTGCAGGCCGACCACGATCGCCAGTACGAGGTTGAAGAACGCGTACGGATACGGGTCGAGCGGATTGCGCAGGATCAGCCCGGTGTTGACCATGCACCAGGCGGTCGACATCGCGAGCAGGAAGATGATGAACTTCCAGCTGCCGTTGAGTTCGGCCACGGTGTCGGCGAGGCGGTCGCTCCACGACAGGTTCTTGTCGAATTCCTCGTCGACGTTCTTGGCCGCGCGCGCCGACAGCAGCGTATTGGTCTCGCGCAGGCGCTCGCTCATCGTGCGCAGGATCGCCATCGCCGCGCGCGGGCGGCGGTCGAGGTAATCCTCCAGCGTCGCGCGCTGCAGCTCCAGCAGCACCGCGTCGGTGGTCGCCAGCACGCTGGCGCTGCGCGGTTTGTCGTCGAACAGTGCCAACTCGCCGAAGTATTCGCCGCGCGCGGCGTCCTTGAGCGAGATGCGCTGCGAGCCTTCGCCGGACAGGTGGATGTTCACGTCGCCGCTTTCGACGATGTACATCGAACTGCCCGAGTCACCTTGCGCAAAGATCATCGTGCCGGCTTCGTATGCGCGCGGCACCAGCGCGTACGCGAGCGCTATCAGGTCGTCTTCGGCAAGGTCCTCGAACAACTGGATCGAGCGGAGCAGGGCGATGGCGTCCATGAGCAGTTCCCGGTGACCAGCGGGGCATCGTAACCGACAGCAGGGAAAAGGGCCGCACGAACCGGGTTGCTCAAGCTCTGGGTGGGCTGGACTCACCGCGAACGGAACCGGATTTTCCGCAATTAATAGAGTTACACCGGGACGTCCTTGCCCATCGCCCACGCGACCGTGTGTGGATCGAAGCCGGTCTCGATGGTCGGCTTCACAATCCGGAAGTATGGGGATACGTCGAAATCGCGCGGCGCGAACAGGCTGTGGTGGCGGATCTGCAGCAGCTCCCTGCGCTTGCTGTGGTTCATCGAATCGTCGTGGTCCAGCACGATCTGCGGCAGGATCGGGTAGTGCACCGACTGGAAAGCCTGCGCGATCAGGCTCGAACAGATCGCGCGGGTCGGGTCGCCGCTGCCCAGCGCCAGCGCGCGGCGCTTGAAGCGATCGGGCAGCGGCGGGGTGCGGATCAGGTAACGCACGAGGTCGACCACATTCTTCATGTCGTAC
>JANXZP010000089.1 GCA_025355485.1 Pseudomonadota bacterium | reverse complement strand
TGAAGGCCGATGCACGCATCTTCGATGGCGAGGACGACTTGCTCGGCATCGTGCGCCACGATATCGCCACCCACGGCACATTGCACTGCGTACTGGTGGACGAAGCGCAATTCCTGGCCAAGGCGCAGGTGTGGCAACTCGGTGAGATCGTCGATCGCCTGCATATCCCGGTGCTGGCCTATGGACTGCGCACCGATTTTCGCGGCGAACTGTTCGAGGGCAGCCAGTACCTGCTCGCGTGGGCGGACGATCTGATCGAGATCAAGACGATCTGCCATACCGGCAAGAAAGCGACGATGGTGGTGCGGGTGGACGAACAGGGCCGCGCCGTGACCCAGGGTCCGCAGGTTCAGATCGGCGGCAACGAGCGCTACGTGTCGGTCAGTCGCGCCGAGTTCAAGAAGGTGATGGCCGGCGAAGGCATCGTCCCGCTGCTTCAACAGGAATTGCCGCTGGACAAGCCCGTGGCGTGAACGCGCGGCGTGCGGATTTTTTCAGTTGTCGCACGCGCGTAGCGCGTTCGTGGTGTCGCGCGCTATCACGCTGATCGGCAGTTCGGCGATCACTTCGGTTCGGATTTGCTGCAGCGCACGCCGACCTTGCAAGGCACTCGCCGGTTTCGCGCACTGTATTTGCGCCGACAACGCGCGCGCTGCCCACAACAGTTTGCGATGTTCGGCATCGCTGGGCGCGAAACGGTGCAGCACGTCGTCGACCAGGACCTGCGCATCGGATGGGCGTTGCTGGGTGATCCGCAGGCGCGCCAGCGTTAGTTGCGCTTTCCCGGTGTCGGTGTGCGTGGGGCCGTAGTCACCGCGCAGGACGTCCAGAGCCTGTAACAGGTCGTGTTCGGCGCTGGTGCTGTCGCCTTTCGCGAGCGCGATCTCGCCGAGCAGGCGCAGGCCGATTCCGACCGGCCCGCTGCTGGCACCGAACTGTTTCTCGCGCAAGGCTAGTGCACGCTCGGCCAGCGGCTGCGCATCGTCGTCGCGTCCGGCGTCATGCAGCACCATCGCGAGATTGAACACGCCGCCCTGCAGGCGCGGCGAGTTCGCCCACAGTTCGATCGCGCGCCGCAAGCGGGTTTCGGCGGTGGCCGTATCGCCGCGTTCGTACGCGATGATGCCCAGCGAATTGCTCATCGAACCCAGATCCGGATGATTGGGTCCGAGCAGTCGCGTGAGTTGCACCTGCGCCTGGGTGAACAGCGCTTCGGCCTGGTCGAGCTTGCCCTGGTCGACATAGATCGCGGCGAGCCCGCGCTCGGCGTCGATCGTGGCCGGATGACCGCTGCCGTAGAGGGCGGCGGCGAGTCGCTGGTCGGTGCGGTAGGCGTTTTCAGCGGCGGCGCCGTTGCCGGCTTCGCGATACAGGTTGCCAAGGTAGAGCCAGATCGAAATCGCCAGCGGCCCTTGTTCGTCGTGCGCCACGTGCAGCCGTTGCAAGGCATCGAGCATGCCGGCCATCGCTGCCTTGCCGTGGCCTGAATCGGCTTCGAGCGTAGCCAGGTCGAACAAGCTTTCGGCTTCCGCCTCGGCGGCATCGCCGAGCGCCGAACGGATCGCCAGCGCACGCTGGAAATCCGTGCGTGCCGCGGCCATGTTTTGCAGCGCGCGTTCGCAGCGGCCGAGTACCGATTGATAGTCTGCGTCCTTCAACTGCTCGGCTTCGCCGCGGCCGTCGAGCAGATCCGTGCGTGCGATCAACAGATCGCGACAACGCGCGGGTTGGCCAAGCTGGCGCAATGCGTCGCCGCGCAATTGCAACGATTCCACCTGCACGACGTTCGGCGCGTCGGACAACACCGGCTGCTGGTCGAGCACCGCGATCGCCACGGCGTAATCGCCCAGCCGCAGGCGCATGCGCGCGATCAATGCGAGCAATTCGGCGCGGGTGATCGGCTGGCTGGCGAACTCGGTGTTGGTGCGACGCACGCCGGCATCGAGCAGGCGACGGATGTCCACCGCATTGGCCGGGCCGGCTTCCTTTTCGGCCTGCTCGAACAGCCCGACCACGAAGTCATGCATCGCCTGCGCGCGCTGCGCCTCGGCGAGCGCCGTGCGCGCCTGCCACGAGGCCACGGACAACGCGCTGCCGAGCAGCGCGATCACGCCCAGCACCAGCGCGATCTGCACGGCGTTGCGGTGGATGTACTTGCCGAGCCGGTAGCCGACGCTGTACGCGTGCGCTTCCACCGGCCGTCCGTTGAGATACCGGCGCAGATCCGAAGCCAGTGCTTCCACCGATCGGTAGCGCGCCTCGGGTTGCTTGCTCAGCGCTTTCAGGGCGATGTTGTCGAGATCGCCGCTGAGTACGCGCGAGAGCCGGCGTTCGGAGCGACTGATCAGGTCGGCGCGGCCACGGGTCATCGACGAGGGCCGGGTCGGTTCGCCGTTGAGGATCGCCTCCTCCCACTCGGCGTCGGTCTCGCGCTTGAGCCGGTAGGGTTTGCGTCCGGTCAGCAGTTCGTACAGCACCACGCCCAGCGAATACACGTCGGTTGCGGTGGTGACCGGCTCGCCGCGGATCTGTTCGGGGGCGGCGTATTCCGGCGTCATCCAGTGCTGGCCGGCGCGCGTCTGCGGCTCGCCGCTGGCGCGAGCCGGATCGAGCAGTTTCGCGATGCCGAAGTCGAGCAGCTTCACGACCCCGTCCGCGCCGACGAGGATGTTGGATGGCTTGAG
>JANXZP010000075.1 GCA_025355485.1 Pseudomonadota bacterium | reverse complement strand
TGGAAGTTCCGCGAGATGATCGCGTTCCGCGACCAGCGCGCGGCGGAAACCGGCGTGACTTTGCACGTGCACACGAACCCCGACGGCGTGCGCGATGGCATCGGCCCGTTCACCCACGGCGCGACCGTGCATACGGACGTGATGAAGACCCAGGCACTCAAGCAGGCGCTGGACAAGTTCGCGTTCGATGCAGCGATCGGCGGCGCGCGTCGCGACGAGGAGAAGTCGCGCGCGAAGGAGCGCGTGTTCTCGTTCCGATCGGCGCAGCACCGCTGGGATCCAAAAAACCAGCGCCCGGAGTTGTGGAACCTCTACAACGCGCGCATCAACAAGGGCGAAAGCGTACGGGTGTTCCCGATCTCGAACTGGACCGAGCTCGACATCTGGCTGTACATCTTCCGCGAGAAGATCCCGGTGCCATCGTTGTACCTCTCCGCCGAACGGCCGGTGGTTGAACGCGACGGTACGCTGATCATGGTCGACGACGAACGCATGCCGCTGCGCGAGGGCGAAGTGCCGATGCGCAAGCGCGTGCGCTTCCGCACGCTCGGCTGCTATCCGCTGACCGGCGCGGTCGAGTCCGATGCCGACACGCTGGAGCAGGTGATCTCCGAAATGCTGGTCGCGCGCACGTCCGAGCGGCAGGGGCGCGTGATCGACCACGATCCGTCGGCATCGATGGAAGCCAAGAAACGCGAAGGGTATTTCTGATGGATGCGAACAACGCCACAGCAGCCGGCGTAGCGGTTGACTTGCAGACCTACCTGCTCCGGCACGAGACCAAGGATTTGTTGCGCTTCATCACTTGCGGCAGCGTCGACGACGGCAAAAGTACACTCATCGGCCGCCTGCTGCACGACAGTAAGCTGCTGTTCGACGACCAGCTCGCGACGCTCGAATCCGACAGCCTGCGCCACGGAACCCAGAACGGCGAGATCGATTTCGCATTGCTGGTGGACGGGCTCGCCGCCGAGCGCGAGCAGGGCATCACCATCGATGTCGCCTACCGTTTCTTCAGCACCGAGAAGCGTAAGTTCATCGTCGCCGACTGCCCCGGCCATGAGCAGTACACCCGTAACATGGCTACGGGCGCCTCCACGGCAGACCTGGCCGTAGTATTGGTCGATGCGCGCAAGGGCTTGCTGACGCAGACGCATCGCCACAGTTACATCGTCTCGCTGCTCGGCATTCGCCGCGTGCTGCTCGCGGTCAATAAGATGGACCTGATGGGCTACGAGCAGGGCGTGTTCGACGCGATCGCCGCCGACTACCGCGCGCTCGCAACGCAGCTCGGCATCGACGAAGTCGTATGCATTCCACTCTCCGCTTTGCGCGGCGAAAACGTGATGCAGCGTTCGGCCACGATGCCGTGGTACGCCGGGGCATCACTGCTCGAACATCTTGAGACCGTATCACTGGATCGCACCAAGGCCGATGTCGGATTCCGTTTGCCGGTGCAGTGGGTGAATCGACCCGACCAGAATTTTCGTGGCTTCGCAGGCAGCATCGCGGCGGGCTCGGTCGCAGTCGGCGACGAGATCATCGTGCACCCGTCGGGGCGTCGCTCGCAGGTTGCGCGCATCGTCACCGCCGACGGCGACCTGCAACGAGCGGCTGATGGCCAGGCGATCACGATCACGTTGAAGGACGAGGTGGACATCAGTCGCGGCGACGTGATTTCCGCCGCGCGCAAGCCGCCCGAAGTCGCCGACCAGTTCGCCGCGCATCTGTTGTGGATGAGCGATGCTCCGCTGCTGCCGGGCCGGCCGTATTGGTTGAAAACCGCCGCGCGCACGGTCGCTGCGACGATCACCGAGATCAAGCACAAGGTCGACGTCAACACGCAGGACCATCTTGCGGCGAAGCGCCTGGAACTCAACGAGGTCGGTTATTGCAACATCAACCTCGACCAGCCGATCGCGTTCGAGTCCTACGCGGACAACCGTGCGCTCGGTGGTTTCATCCTGATCGATCGCCAGAACAACGCGACCGTCGCCTGCGGCACGATCGATTTCGCGCTGCGCCGCGCATCCAACATCCATTGGCACAACCTGGAAATCGACAAGAACGCGCGCGCCGCGATCAAGGGCCAGACGCCGCTGTGCCTGTGGTTCACTGGCCTGTCGGGTTCGGGCAAGTCGACCATCGCGAACCTGGTCGATCGTCGCCTGCACGCGCTCGGCTACCACAGCTACATCCTCGACGGCGACAATGTGCGCCACGGCCTCAACAAGGACCTGGGTTTCACCGCCGAGGATCGCGTCGAGAACATCCGCCGCGTCGCCGAAGTCGCACGGCTGATGGCCGACGCGGGCCTGATCGTGCTGGTGTCGTTCATCTCGCCGTTCCGCGCCGAACGCCGGATGGCGCGCGAAATGTTCGCGCCGGGCGAGTTCGCCGAAGTGTTCGTCGATACGCCGATCGAGGTGTGCGAGCAGCGCGATGCGAAGGGTTTGTACGCGAAGGCGCGCGCCGGCGAGATCCGCAACTTCACCGGCATCGACTCGCCGTACGAACTGCCGGAAAACGCGGAGATCCACCTGCTGAACGTGGACGCCAGCGCCGATGCGCTGGCGCAACGGCTGGTGGACCAGATCGTCAGCCGTTAGTCGGGTCGCGCTGAGTGCGCTTCGGGCGCACCAGCGCGAACACCGTCAGCAGCACGATCGCGCCGAGCACCGAGGCGATGAAGCCGACCGGTTCGTCGGCGCGGTACCAGTGCATCCATTCGCCGACGTATTTTGCAATCAGCGCGCCGCCGACGCCGAACAGGGTCGTCGCCAGCAGGCCCATGCGATCGTCGCCGGGCTTGAG
>JANXZP010000269.1 GCA_025355485.1 Pseudomonadota bacterium | reverse complement strand
CCGACCACCTTGCTCGCGATGGTGGATTCGTCGGTCGGCGGCAAGACCGCAGTGGACCTGCCGCAAGGGAAGAATCTCGTCGGCGCGTTCCATCAGCCGTCCGCTGTGATCATCGACACCGACACGCTGGCGACACTGCCTGCGCGCGAATTGTCGGCGGGCCTGGCCGAGATCGTGAAGTACGGCGCGATTGGCGACCGTGCCTTCTTCGGCTGGATCGAGAAACACGCCGACGAGCTGCTTGCGCGCGATCCGGAAACGCTGGCCGAAGCGGTGCGCCGTAGCTGCGCGCAGAAGGCGAGCGTCGTCGAGAAGGACGAAACCGAACAGGGCGCGCGCGCGCTGCTCAACTTCGGCCACACCTTCGGCCACGCGCTTGAGGCTGAAGCCGGCTTCGGAACCTTGCTGCATGGCGAGGCGGTAGCGATCGGCATGATGCTCGCGGCACGGCTGTCGTCCGAACTCGGCCGTGCGCCCCTGCTCGACACCGCGCGCCTGGATGCATTGCTCGAACGCCTGGGCCTGCCGGTCGCGATTCCGGATGGGCTTGCGCCCGCCGCGCTGCTCGCGCGGATGCGGCTGGACAAGAAAAACGTTTCCGGCCAGTTGCGGCTGGTGTTGTGGCGCGGAATCGGCCGCGCATACCTCGCCAAGGATGTGGACGCGCAGCGCGTGCTGGAATTGCTTGGCGACGAGTTGGGCAGCCCCTGAACGCATGCGCGTTGGGTGATGAAGGCCCTATGCGAGCCATTGGCTCGCGGTCTGAAGAACGCCCGACGGCTATGCCGGCGGGCCGTGGAGTGTTGCGCGTCAGTTAGAATTACGCGATGCGCATGCTGCTCCAACACCCACCCACCGCTGCCGAATCCCCGCGATTCGTGCAACTGAGCCTGCAGCAGGATCTGCTCGGCGGCTGGCTGCTCGTGCGCGAAACCGGCCACATCGGCCAGCGCAGCACGGTCAAGCGCGAGCAATTCTTGAAACAGGACGAGGCGATGGCCGCGTTCGAAAGGGCGCGCGATGCGAATGTACGCCGCGGATTCCATATCGTATTCGCGCAGGGCGAAGCAACGCGTTAGTTTTCTCCTCCCCTTGCGAATGCAGGGGGAGGTTCGGAGGGGGTCGTCTTTGCGCCGATGATCGATCGGACATGATTCAACCCCTCCCCAGCCCTCCCCTGCATTCGCAAGGGAGGGTGTCTTGCGCTGCAAAATCTGCCAGGAACGTGATGTCAAAAATCGCTCCCACCAACGATCGCCTGCTGCGCGCGCTGCGCCGCGAACCAGTGGATGCCACGCCGGTCTGGCTGATGCGCCAGGCCGGTCGTTACCTCCCCGAATACCGCGCGACCCGCGCACGCGCCGGCAGTTTCCTCGCGATGGCGAAAACGCCCGAACTCGCCTGCGAAGTCACCCTGCAACCGCTCGCGCGCTTCGACCTCGACGCCGCGATCCTGTTTTCCGACATCCTCACCGTGCCCGACGCGATGGGGCTTGGCCTGTATTTCGTCGACGGTGAAGGCCCGAAGTTCGAGCGCCCGATCCGCAGCGTCGCCGATGTCGACAAGTTGTTCGTGCCCGACATGGCCGGTGAATTGCGCTACGTGATGGACGCGGTGAGCCTGATCCGCAAGGAACTCGACGGCCGCGTGCCGCTGATCGGATTCTCCGGCAGCCCGTGGACGCTGGCCTGCTACATGGTCGAAGGCGGCGGCAGCGAGAATTACTCCAAGGTCAAGGCGATGCTGCTCAACGAGCCGGCTGCGATGCATCGCCTGCTCGACATCACCACCGACGCGGTGATCGCGTACCTCTCAGCGCAACGCGCGGCCGGCGCGCAGGTGCTGCAGGTGTTCGACACCTGGGGCGGCGTACTCGCGCCGCACCACTATCGCGAATTCTCGCTACGTTACCTCAGCCGCATCGCGCAGGAACTTCCGCGCGGCGATGGCGGCGATCGCACACCGCTGATCCTGTTCGGCAAAGGCAACGCACCGTATCTGCCCGAACTCGCCGACAGCGGCGCCGAAGCGCTGGGCGTGGACTGGTTGATCTCGCTCGAGGACGCGCGTCGATGCACGGCCGGCAAGGTCGCACTGCAAGGCAACCTCGATCCGGCGATGCTGTACGGCTCGCCCGACTCGATCCGCAATGAAGTCCTACGCACGCTGGGCAGCTACGCGCGCGGCGGGGATGGCACCCATACCGGCCACGTCTTCAATCTAGGACATGGCTTGTCGCCGGACATGGATCCGGAACATGTGCGGGTGCTAGTGGATGCGGTGCACGAGTTCAGCGCGCAGCACATGTTCGCTTAAAACGCGCGACTATGAGCGATCTCGCGCAAATCGTTCGCGTCAATGCAGAACGCATCAACGCACTGCATAAGCGCATCAATGAGACTGTTCCGCATCGCACACATTCTCCTGCGGATCGTGAAGCATGGTCAGAAGCCTGTAAGGCCTTTCATCACGCTTATCCCGACCTCATCTTTCCAGGCGGAGTAAAATGTTGGACTTCCTTACTCGCACGCGATCCGGCGGAGATGGAAGCCGCGTTGGCGTTCCTCGAAGTCGATCCATGGTTCTTTCGATCCGGTTACCTGAAGCAGATCATCTGGAGCCGCCTCAAGAAATCTCTCCTGACCCAACAGCAGGAAGATCGTCTTGAAATCATTGCGGTTAGTTATTTGCGCAGGCCAACCTACCGTGAGTTTTGGCACATGGCGCGATATGTTCGTGTCCGAGGCTCATCCCGTTTTTGGGCCGAAATTTCGGAACTTGCCAAACAATCTGACGAAGAGAAGTGCATCAAGGCTGGTTGGCTGCTTCTTGCCAAGCGAAATATCCCGGTAAAAAACTGGATCGGGAGCGAATTTCTTCGCGCATCCTATGAACATGGCTATGTCCCTGATCTTTCACTCAAGGCGCAGCTAAGCAAGCTGGTTGAACCAGAGACTTGGTGAGAAGAAGGACGGAGTCGTGGAGTCGCTTCGCAGTTGGCTCTTGCGCCGTAAAGCGAGCCGAGCACCGCAGGAAAACGCGGGAGCAAGGTCCGAGTGTTTGAGGGCCATGGATGGCCCGAGTTGCGGACCAGCCCGCGTTTTCCGAGGAGCACAGGGCACCGATGCGGCTTCATCGCATCGGCGAGTGTCCCGGCGCAATGGTCTTTGGTTACTTTCTCCCGAAAGAGAAAGTGACTCGCGCGCGCAGCGCGTGAAAGCTCTGCTCTTTCCGAAATAAAGAAGAAGCAGATCCCCACTACGCTCGGGATGACAAGAAGCCCCTCATCCGCCTTTGGCACCTTCTCCCCGCATGCGGGGAGAAGGGATTTGGTTAGCCGCGCTCCAACATCGGCGGCAACGGACAATGCAGCACCGCGCACACCGTGCGCAACAATTCCGATTCCGACACGGTGACCTTGCCGTCCAGGCTCACTGCCGCGACCAGGCCTTCGATCAACACCGATTTGCCCATCGGGTCGAGCGCGTCCAGCACCGGCCATGCATTGTCGAGTGCGCCGACGCCGTCGCTCGGTGGCGCGTAGGCGATGTTGGCGTCGGGCAGGACGTTGTTCATGCCGGCGGCGTAGGCGCGTTGCGCTTCGGCCGGTGTGTCCTGGCCGTACTGCGCGACCACGCTGAGCAGCAGCGCGATCTCGTTCTGCGCTTCGGGCAATTTGCGGCGGCCCGAACTCCAGTGCGCCGATGGATCCAGCGAGTCGGTGAGTTGCCGATGCAGCAGGCAGGCCAGGCAATATTCGAACAGGCTGACCTGGCCATCGGCCTGCGACAGCGCATCGACGGTGCCGATGAAGTTATCGAGTTCGGGGCGCGGGCGCCGGCGCAGCAACGGGAACACCAGCGAGGCCAGCGGCAGCCGCAGCATGGGATGCAGGCCTGCAGTCTGCGCGGACAATGTGTTCGCCATGGCCAGCGTGGCATCGTCGTGGCGCTGGCGGATCGTCGCTTCCTGTTGCGCGCGCACGCCGGCGTCGGAGTCGAGCAGCAGCGCGAACACCAGCGGGATCGCCTGGTCCAGCGCTCGCGATGCGGCCAGCAAGTCGTCAGGCATTTTTCCGCTGATCACGCTGGCACGCCGGTAATCGTTTTCCTGCGGCGCTCCGACCTGCGCGATCACCGCGGCGGCGCGGATCGGCAATTCGGCGTTTGCGCCAGGCAAATGTCCATGCGCGCTGTCGAATCCGAGTTGGCGATCTTCTTCCGCGCCATCGGGCGGCGACAGCGCCCAGCGCGCGGACAGATTGTCGAGCGCATCAGGTTGGAAGCCCGGTTCCAGCGCCTGGATGCGCTTGATCAGCGGCGGGTGGGTTGCGAATAACGCGCTGTAGCCGATGCCGTCGCCGAAGAACATGTGCGAGGCTTCCTCGGCGTCGGTCGCGACGAGTTTGGAACCATCGACGAGGCCGCCGACTTTCTTCAGCGCGCCCGCGATGCCGCTGGACTGGCGGGTGAACTGCACCGCCGAGGCATCGGCGAGGTATTCGCGTTGGCGGCTCAACCCGGCCTTGATCAAGCGCCCAAAGAACAGGCCGACGTAGCCGGCGATCAGCAACGCCAGCGCGATCAGCAGTACCGGCGCGTTACCCTTGGAATCGCGGCCGCCGCGCACGTTGAACAGCACCTTGCGGCCGATGATCGCGAGCACGAGGATGCCGAACAGGATGCCGATCAGGCGGATGTTCAGGCGCATATCGCCGTTCAGCACGTGGCTGAACTCGTGCGCGATCACGCCTTGCAATTCGTCGCGGTTGAGATGGTCCAGCGCCCCGCGGGTGACCGTGATCGCCGCGTCGGTCGGCGCCCAGCCTGCGGCGAACGCGTTGATGCCGGCCTCCTGTTCGAGCACGTAGATTTCCGGCACCGGCACGCCGGAGGCGATCGCGATTTCCTCGATCACGTTGCGCAGGCGGCGGTATTGCGGATCGGTGGTGTCTTCCGACACCTGGGTCGCGCCGAGTTCGAGTGCGACCGCGCTGCCGCCCGAACGCAATCCGGCGGTGCGCACCATCGAGGAGATACCGATCACCGCGAGGGTGACGATGGTGGACAGCAGCAGGATGCCGGCGGCATTGCCGCCGGAGGCATGGCGGGCGAATCCGAACCCGACGTACACGCCGAAGTCGACCGCGATCACGATGCCCGCCACGGCCATCGCGAACAGCACGATCAGCCGCTTCGACGTGCGCCGCGCCGCATCCTGGTGCTCGAAGAAATTCATCGCCATGGCGGCGACTCCGAATCGAGTCGCGGCCCAAGGATGGGCAGCGCGTCGCGACAGCGGCTAGGCTGGCGCGACGGAGCCACGTCCGGACATGTGCCGGACGTGGCGTGCAAATGTTGGACCGGATGTCCAATCATTTGCGTGACAACTATGTAAAGGAGACCTTCACCGCTTCGCGCTTCTCCGGCTCGGTGATCTCGAGCAGTGCGGCCGGCTGGAAGCCCGAGCTGCTGGCGATGATGCTGGCCGGGAACACTTCGCGGCGGTTGTTGTAGCTCATCACCGAGTCGTTGAACGCCTGCCGCGCGAACGCGACCTTGTTCTCGGTCGAGGTCAGTTCTTCGGAAAGCTGCATCATCGTCTGGTTGGCTTTCAGGTCCGGATACGCCTCGGACACCGCCATCAGGCGACCGAGCGCGCCGGTGAGCTGGCCTTCGGCCGCGCCGAGTTGCTGCATCGCGCCGACATCGCCGGGGTTGGCCTTGGCCGCGGACAGCCCGGACATCGCGGCGCCGCGTGCGGCGATCACCGCTTCGAGCGTCTCGCGTTCGTGCTTGATGTAGCCCTTGGCGACTTCGACCAGGTTCGGGATCAGGTCGTAGCGGCGATTGAGCTGCACGTCGATCTGCGCGAATGCGTTCTTGTAGGCGTTGCGCGCGGTGACCAGGCCGTTGTAGACCGCGATGCCCCAGAACACCACCACCAGCGCCAGGCCGATCAGGCCGAGAATCAGGAACATCAGTACCGCGACCATGCGCGTTCTCCCCTTATGGTGAATCGAACGTGTGGACGCGCATCGCCGATTGCAAGCGCATCCGCGATGACGGCGCCTGAACGTACGACCGGGATCACGTAGAGTCGCGATCCGGTCGCGCTAGAATGCGCGCTGATCCGCAGCATACGCATCCGATGCCAGCAACGAAAGTGACGCTCGTTTCCCTCGCCTGCGCTGTCGCCTTCGCGCTGGTATGCGTCGCTGCACCCGCCGCCGACGCGCAACCTGCTACAGCCGCCACCACACCCGTGCGGGAGCCGAGCTTCACCAGCGATGCGCGTGCGGTTGATGCGCTCGCGCAGCAGGTGGTGGATCGCACGCGCATTCCCGGCATGGCGATGGCGATCGTGCAGGACGGCAAAATCCTCGTACTGAAAGGCTACGGCGTCACCGACGCGCGTGGCGGCGAAGCGGTCACGCCGAACACCGTGTTCCGGCTCGCGTCGTTGTCGAAAGGATTCGCCGGCACGCTCGCCGCATTGCTGGTGGAAGACGGATCGCTGCGCTGGAACGTGCGCGTGGCCGATGAACTGCCGGCGTTCAAGCTCGCCGACCTGCAGGACACCCAGAGCCTGACCGTGCGCGACATCCTCAGCCAGCGCGCCGGCCTGACCCACAACACCTACGACCGCGACCTCGAATCGGATATCCCCTTCGAATTGCTCGTGCAGCGGCTCGCGCAGGCGCCGCTCGCATGTTCGCCGGGCGATTGCTACGCGTACCAGAACGTCGCCTTCAGCCTGATCGGCGACATCGTGTTCGTGGCGACCGGCGATTTCTATTCGCACCAGGTCGAGAAACGCATCTTCCATCCGCTGGGCATGTACGACTCCAGTTATGGTCGCGAAGCGCTGGAAACGAGCCCGAGCTGGGCGCGCCCGCACGTGCGCGGCGGCGGCGGATGGACGCCGATCCGTCCGCAGGAAGCGTATTACCGGATTCCACCCGCGGCCGGCGTCAACACCAGCATCCACGACATGGCGCAATGGTTGATCGCGCAGATGGGCCATAGGCCCGATGTGCTGTCGCCCGCCGTGCTCGCCGACGTGCACACGCCGCAAGTGCCTACACCCGACCAGATGCACGGCTCGACGTGGCGGCGCGAACGACTCTCCAGCGCGTCGTATGCGACCGGCTGGCGGATCTTCGATTACGCCGGCCACACCCTGGTATTCCACGGCGGCGCGGTGCGCGGCTATCGCAGCGAGATCGCGTTCCTGCCCGACCGCGACATCGGCGCGGTGATCCTGTGGAACTCCGAATCGGCAGTGCCGAGCGGACTGATGCCGACCATCCTCGATCGCGCACTGGGTTTGCCCGAACGCGACTGGATCGAACTGGACAAGCTCAACGAACGCCCAGCCGCCCCGCGCCACCACGGCAAGTCGCGCAAGTCGGGCGGATCGAAGACGCATATTCGCGTCCGGCGTCGCCATCGTTGAGCGATGGCGCCGTTGAAATAGCGAAACCTCGCTCTTGATCGTCATCCCGGCTTGCGCCGAAATGACGACGTACCGCTTTTCGATCCGGCTACTTGGTGATGTGCACCGTGTCGCTGCCGTGAAGCGTGTTGCCGACCAGGCTCGCGCCTTTCAGGTAGCCCAGTGTGTCGCCGAGCACGAAGGCAGTGGCCTTGATGGTGAAGCGGCAGACCAGGTCCGCTCGCCCATCGCCGTTCACATCACGCCCGCGCACATCGCAGGAGGACAGGCTCGCCTCGGTTCCCGCGTGGCCGAAGGTCAGCGAGGTCTTGTCTACATCGGTGGGCGCATTGAAGGTCGCGGTCGAGAGGATCGCGACCGGAACCGTGATGTCGTTCGCCAGGCTGATGTTGTTGAGCGCGGTGCCGGGGCGGATGTCGATGGTGACGGGAATATCGATGATGCCACTGGCACTGGCCAGTACCCAGGTGTCGTTGAAGTAGCTGCTGCCAATTCCTGCGAACACGACCATGCGGTTGTTCGCGGCGTTGTAGATGGCGGAGTGGATGCGGCGCGCGCTCGGCAAAGTGCCAGTCGGACTGAGCTGGGTCCAAGCGGGGGTGCCGCCGGTGCCGTCGGCGTTGCTCAGCACCCAGGCATCATTGGCAACACCACTGATCGTTGTGAACCCGCCGAAAAGAACCATACGGTTGGTCGCCGGATCGTAGACAGCCGTGTGTTGAGCGCGCGCAGGCGGCGGCCCGCCGGTTGGGCTGAGCTGGATCCACACGGGCGTTCCCACGCCATTGGCATTCGCCATCACCCATACATCGTTGTAATAGGGGCCGTTGACGCCGGCAAAGACGGTCATGCGGTTGGTCGCGGTGTTGTAGACGGCGGAGTGCCAGTAGCGCGGCACGGGTGCGCTTCCGCTCGGGCTCAGCAGTGTCCACGCGGGTGCGCCGCCCAGTCCATTGGCGTTGCTCAGCACCCAGGCGTCGTTGACGCCAGCAGTGCAATTCTCAGAACCACCGAAGACGATCATGCGGTTGGTCGCAGGGTCGTACACGGCGGAATGCAGGTAACGGTTATTCGGGGGGGCCACCAGTGGGGTTGAGTTGGGTCCAGACGGGCGTCCCGCCGGTGCCGTCGGCATTGCTCAGTACCCACACATCGTTGCCCCCGGAGCAGGAACCGTCGTCTCCAGCGAACACCATCATGCGGTTGTTCGCCGAGTCGTACACGGCACTGTGATGATCACGGACAGATGGCGGGACGCCGGTGGGGCTGAGCTGCGTCCATGACTGCGCCGTTGCCTGGCCTGTGCAAGCGAACACAAGTAGAAAAACCATTCCCCCAAGCAGCGACCTAAAACGTCTACTGTTGCTGGTCATGGCGCGCCCTGTAGAGCACGTTGGTGTCTTGTTGTTGTTTGCCGAAGCCGGATCGCGCGATACCCGATCGACATCCGGTTCCGCCGGTACGCCTTCTCCACCGACAACGCAACTTGTCAGGTCAGGCTGAGCAACGGCCTTAGCCCGCCGAAGTAGTAACCCTGGCAGTAGTCCACGCCGATCGCGCGGATGCGGTGGAACACTTCCTCGGTCTCGACGAATTCGGCGATGGTCTGCAAGCCCATTACCTTGCCGATGCGATGGATCGCCTCGACCATCGCCAGGTTGATCGGATCGGTCGCAGCATCGCGCACAAGCTGGCCGTCGATCTTGACGTAGTCCACCGGCAGCCGCTTTAGATAAGAGAACGAATTCTGCCCGCTGCCGAAATCGTCGAGCGCGAAGCGGCAGCCGTGGCGTTTCATGCGGGTAATGAACTTGCCGACTTCGCCGAGGTTGGCGATCGCTTCGCTTTCGGTGATCTCGAAGCACAAGGTCGCGCCGGCCGGCAGCACGCGCGCCTGTTCTTCGGCGAAATCGCGGAACTCCGGATCGCTCAACGACGAACCCGACAGGTTGATCGTCACCAGTTCGGGCAGCGAGCGCCCGGTGCCGGCGCGCCAGTGCAGCCACTCGCCGACTTGCGTCGTGACCCAGCGGTCGATCCGTCCCATCAATCCGTAGCGTTGCGCGGCGGGCAGGAATTCGCCGGGCGGAATCAGCCGGCCGCTCGCATCGGGCAGGCAGATCAGCACTTCGAGGTGGCGTCCGCTGATGCGGCCGGCCGCGGTCGGCACGATGTCCTGGAACATCAACTGGAAATCGCCGACTTCCAGCGCGGTTTGCAGGCGCGGCACCCAGCGCATCTCGCCCTGTCGTTGCGCTACTTCGGCATCGGCCGGCTCGAACACGTGCACGCGGTTGCGGCCGCGTTCCTTGGCGACGTAGCAGGCCGCATCGACCGCCATCAGCACGTCGTCGATGTTGTGCGCATCGCGTTGCACCGACGCCACGCCGACCGAGCCGCCGATGCTGAACTGGCGATCGCCCCAGTCGAAACGCAGACGCGCGAGCGCGGAAACCACATCCTGCGCGACCCGCACCGCCGATCCGGTTCCCATCTGCGGAAGCAGGATGCCGAACTCGTCGCCGCCGAGCCGCGCGAGCAGATCGTTCTCGCCGGTCAGCGCCTGCAAGGTCGCCGCGACGTCCTTGAGCAACGCATCGCCCGCGGCGTGACCGCAGGTGTCGTTGACGAGCTTGAACTGGTCGAGGTCGATGAAGCACAGCGCGTGCGGACCGCCGCCGGTTTGCGCATCGCCAAGCAGGCGCTTGAGCCGCCGCTCGAACTCCTCGCGGTTGTACAGGCCGGTCAATGCATCGTGGCTGGCACGGTGGGCCAGTTCGCGCATCAGCGTGTTGGTCTGCGAGGTATCGCGGAAGGTCAGCACCAGACCCTGCGGCCTGCCCTGGTCGTCCATCACCACCGAAACCGACAACTGGATCTGGCGCTCGCTGCCGTCGCGCATGCGCAGGCTGGTTCCGGATTCGGCGGCGCTGTGGAACCACGCCGACATCGCGGCCGGATCCGAATGCGACGGCGGTTCGCGCATGCCGACCAACGGCAGGACCAGCGCGACGCTCTGGCCAACCGCGCTCGCGAGCGTCCAGCCGGTGATGCGCTCGGCGGCGGGATTGAGGTAATCCACCACGCCATCGGCGTCGAGGCTGATCACGCCATCGGCGATCGCGCCGAGGATAGTCTGCGCCCAGCCTTTCCCGGTAGCTTGCGTCGCGGACATGGAATGCTTCTCGAAAACGTGCGCCGAGCCCACGCTCAACGCACCGCTCGACGGATCGTCTCGACGATGTTGCGCCGCGCCGTCGGTGAACGGTCGTGCATCGGGTCACAGAATATCGGATGGTCGTACGGCATGGCGGGCTCCCGCTCGCGACCGGCCTATCCTAAGCCCTGCTGCACCGCCATGCGACAGCGCCGCATGCGAGGTGCATGCCGGAACCGGAATCTTCGCGGCGGCGCGTAACGCGCAGGGTGGAGCCGTTGCAAGGGATGGGTCGTGTCGGGGGAACGAAACCGACCGTGCGGATCGGATCGCGGCAAACGGGTTGTTCGGTGCGGGTTGTTCAGTGCGCAAGCGCGCGATGCGATCCTGAAAGTCTCTCTCCCCGCCTGGGCAGTACGGGGAGAGAGAGACGCGGTAACAACTTGCTGACTACGACAGTCGGGGCTGTCTTACATCGGAGACATGGGCGACGCCGGCATTGCCGGGGCCGCAGCTGCCTTCTTCTTAGCCGCTGGTTTCGCGGCCTTCTTCTTTGCTTTCTTGGCTGCCGGCTTTTTGGCGGCCTTCTTCTTGGCGGCCTTCTTGGCCGGCTTCTTGGCTTTCTTGGCTGCCGGCTTCTTGGCGGCTTTCTTCGCGGCCTTCTTGGCCGGCTTCTTGGCTACTTTCTTCTTGGCTACTTTCTTCTTGGCTACTTTCTTCTTGGCGACCTTCTTCTTGGCGGCCTTCTTGGCTGCCGGCTTCTTGGCGGCTTTCTTCGCGGCCGGTTTCTTCTTGGCGGCGGGTTTCTTCTTCGCAGCTGCTTTCTTCATAGCCATGATTGACTCCTCGTCTGTTGGCTGTGGGTGTTGCCCAGTTTCAACGCAACGGTGCGGGATTCAGCTCCGCAACCGACCGCCGTCACGCC
>JANXZP010000263.1 GCA_025355485.1 Pseudomonadota bacterium | reverse complement strand
GTGATGAACACCACGTCGCGGAAGCCCGATTCGGTGTCGAGCGTGAACAGCACGCCGGACGCGCCGATGTCCGAGCGCACCATCAGCTGCACGCCGGCGGACAGGAACACGTCCTCGTGCTTGTAGCCGTGGTGCACGCGGTAGGCGATCGCGCGGTCGTTGTAGAGCGAGGCGAAGACGTCCTTGACCTTGCGCACGACGTCGTCGACGCCGGTCACGTTGAGGAAGGTTTCCTGCTGGCCGGCGAAACTCGCATCAGGCAGGTCTTCGGCAGTGGCGGAAGACCGGACAGCCACGGATGGTTGTTCGACGCCAGCGCGTTTTGCGAGTTCCGCATAGGCATCGCGGATCGCAGCGTCGAGCGCTGCCGGCAGCGGCGCGTCGGAGATCCAGCCACGGATTTCGGTACCTGCGCGCGTGAGCCCGGCGACGTCCTCGACGTCCAGTGTCGCCAGCCGGTCCTGCATGCGCTGGGCGAGGTCGTTCTCGGCGATGAAATCCTGGAACGCTGCGGCCGTGGTCGCGAAACCGCCCGGCACCGAAACGCCAAGGTTGCTCAGGCTGCCGATCATCTCGCCGAGCGAGGAGTTCTTGCCGCCGACCTGGGCCAGATCGGTCAGGCGCAACTGGTCCAACCAAAGCACGTGCTGGGTCAACGTCGGGCTCCTATTGGATGGCGGCGCGCCAGGAACGCGCAACCGGATGTCTATTTTGCGGGCCGGGGTGTTTTCGTACAAGCTTGGACGCTGTGCTTGGGCATCGTGGATAGCGCGATGGCCTCGCATCCGCGCAACGATCGAGGACGCGACGCATGAGCGACCGGCTGGTGTTCTACATCTCCGATGGCACCGGCATCACCGCCGAAACCATCGGACACAGCCTGTTGACCCAGTTCGAGGGGGTGCGTTTCGACAGCCAGAGGCTGTCGTTCGTCGACAGCCTCGACAAGGCGCGCGATGCCGCCCGGCAAGTGCGTGCGGCGGGCGAGGCGCGCGGACATCGGCCGATCATCATCAGCTCGATCGTCGACGAATCGCTCACGACGGCGCTCGAGGAAAGCGGGGCGCTGGTGCTGGATGTATTCGGCCCGTTCATTGGACGCCTCGAAACCGAATTGGGCAAGCCGCGCGAGCGCCACGTCGGCCATGCGCACGGCATGGTGGACTTCGCCGCGTACGAGCAGCGCATCAACGCCACGAACTATGCCCTGACGCACGACGACGGCGGCAACGTGAACTACGATGAGGCCGACCTGATCCTGGTCGGCGTGTCGCGTTCGGGCAAGACACCGACCTGCCTGTACCTCGCGCTGCATTACGGCGTGCGCGCGGCGAATTACCCGCTCACCGAAGACGACCTTGAAGGCAAGGACTTGCCGAGACGGTTGCGTGCGCATCGCAGGAAGTTGTACGGCCTGACCATCGATCCGGTGCGGCTGCGGCAGATCCGCCAGGAGCGCAAACCGGACAGCCGTTATGCGACGATCGAGCAGTGCCGCTTCGAAGTCGCCGCTGCGGAAGCGCTGTTGCGCGCCGAGCGAATCCCGATGCTCAGCACCACGCACACATCGATCGAGGAGATCGCGAGCAAGGTGATGACCGCGCTGGGCATCCAGCGGCACATGTTCTGACAACCCGGTTCTGGTGATGCCTGGATTCGCGCTGACGGTTTGGGCACGTCAGAGATGTTGAGTGTGCAACGCAATTCGCAACGATACAAGCTTGCGGAACGATGGAAATCGCGTGCTAGGATCGGGCCATGTCCGCCATCGTCCAATCGCCATCCGCCCCGTCGTTGCGCATCCCGCGACTGAGCCGATTCGCGTGGATGATGGCGCTGTACGCGGAAAACCATCAGCGCCTGCAGCACCTGTTCGAGCCCGAACAACTGGCCACTGGCAGCCACCTGTCGGTCGGGATGGACGGACTGGACCTGAGGCTGGATGTCGTCGAGCGCCACCCGTACACGATCGAACTGCGGCTGTCCTACGAACAGCTGCGCGATGACGTGACGGGCCAGCCGGATCCGTCCGCATGGGTGCGTTATTACCGCGACGCGCGCCAGGCCGAAGTGACCCATTGCTCGGTCGGGAGGAGATGGCAGGATGTGCTCGGCCTGCATCCGCCGATCGCGACCATCATCGACCATCGCATGCGCATGAACGTGTTCTTCAGCAAATGGCTGGAGTACCTGGGCGAGCAGGGCCATGCGTGGCGCGGCTTGCGGCCCGTGGAAGCGATTGCGAATCCAGCCTGATCGACCGTGTTTGGCTTGACGCCCCGGTGACGCGCCAGTATCCTGCGCGTTCGCCAGCATGTGGGGCTATAGCTCAGCTGGGAGAGCGCTACAATGGCATTGTAGAGGTCATCGGTTCGATCCCGATTAGCTCCACCATTAATTTTGTGCGAGTCCATCGCGATAAAACCGCACATCCATGTGCGGACTTCCAACAAAAACCGGCTTTCACACGTCCCCATCGTCTAGAGGCCTAGGACACATCCCTTTCACGGATGCGACCGGGGTTCGAATCCCCGTGGGGACGCCAATTTGAAGCGGCAAACGAAGCCCGGCTCGCGCCGGGTTTTTCGTTTGCGATCATCGATAGGCATGTATTTAGCAGCGCGCCAGCCTTCACCGAACGATCTTGCTAGTCTTGCAGACTGAACCCTGCCCGGCGACCACGCAGAGGCGAATCGAGATGGCGACAATCTGTTCGGATGCCTTCGTCTTCTTCGGCGCGACCGGCGACCTGGCGTACAAGAAAATCTTCCCTGCGCTGCAGGCGATGATCAAGCGCGATGGTTTCGACCTGCCGGTCATCGGCGTTGCGCGCGCAGGCTGGACGCTGGAGCAGATGCGCGAGCGCGCACGCGACAGCCTCGACAAGAACGGCGGCATCGATGCCGATGCGTTCGCGAAACTCTCCGCGCGACTGCAATACATAGACGGCGACTACAACGACCCCGCGACATTCGCACGCCTCAAACAGGCGTTGGGAAGCGCGCAGCGACCGATCCACTATCTCGCGATTCCACCGAGTCTGTTCGGCGTGGTGGTGCAGGGCCTCGCGAAAGCGGGCTGCGCGAATGACGCGCGGGTGATCGTCGAAAAACCCTTTGGCCGTGACCTCGCCTCGGCACAGGCGCTGGACCAGACCTTGCACGACGTGTTCCCAGAGACATCGGTGTTCCGCATCGATCACTACCTGGGCAAGGAGGCGGTGCAGAACCTGTTGTATTTCCGTTTCGCCAACACCTTCCTCGAACCGATCTGGAATCGCAACTACGTCGACAGCGTGCAGATCACGATGGCCGAGGACTTCGGCGTGCAGGGCCGCGGCAGCTTCTAAGAGGAAGTCGGCGCGATCCGCGACGTGGTGCAGAACCATCTGCTGCAGGTCACCGCGCTGTTGGCGATGGATGCGCCGGTCGGCCGCGATCCCGAATCCATGCGTGCGGAAAAGCTGCGGCTGTTCCGCGGCATGCGGCCGCTCGATCCGGACGAGGTCGTGCGCGGCCAGTTCCGCGGT
>JANXZP010000251.1 GCA_025355485.1 Pseudomonadota bacterium | reverse complement strand
CGATGCGGTGCTGTGCACCGGCAGCGGCCTGTCGGAATCGCGCGACGGCGGCTATTCGGAGTACGTTCGGCTGGAAGCCGCGAACACCATCGCACTGCCGCAAGGACTCGACCTGCGCGAGGCGATGATCCTCGGCACGGCGGGCTTCACCGCAGCACTCGCGCTGTTGCGCATGGAAGAGAATCACCAGGCGCCGGACATGGGGCCGATTGTTGTCACCGGCGCCAGCGGCGGCGTGGGCATGCTGGCGATCGACATCCTGACCCGCGCGGGTTACGCGGCGCACGCGATCACCGGCAAGTTCGATCACCTCGATTTCCTGACCGCGCTAGGCGCGCAACAGGTGATCTCGCGCAAGAACCTGCACTGGGGCCAGCGGCCGCTGGAGAACGCGCTGTGGGCCGGTGCGATCGACAACGTCGGCGACGAAATGCTGGCCGGCCTGACCCGGGTGATCAAACCCTATGGCAACATCGCCTGCTGCGGCCTGGCTGGCGGCGCGGCGCTGGCAACGACGGTGATGCCGATGATCATCCGCGGCGTCTCGCTGCTGGGGATCGCGTCGGCCGGAACCCAGCGTGCGCAGCGCGAGCAAGTCTGGGAGCGGCTGGCTGGGCCGTGGAAACCCGCGCATCTGGAGACGATCTGCACCCGTACGGTCGGGCTTGACGAGCTGCCGCAAGTCTTCCCCACCATGCTGGCCGGCGGCTCGTTCGGGCGCACCCTCGTCCGTTTCTGAACCGATGGACAAGTTGGCCCGCACCGCTACAATGGCTGCGTCGATCCGCTTGAGGTTGCCATGGCAAATATACTGATCGTTGACGATTCCCCGTCCCAGCTGATGGGCATGAAGCGGATCGTCGAGGCGCTCGGCCATACCGTCTTCACCGCCGAGGACGGCGCGGCTGGGGTGGCAGCGGCTAAGAAACACGTCCCCGACCTGGTGCTGATGGACGTGGTGATGCCGAACCTCAATGGATTCCAGGCGACACGCCAGATCTCGAAGGAACCGACCACCGCGCACATCCCGGTGATCCTGGTGACCACCAAGGATCAGGACACCGACAAGCTGTGGGGCATGCGCCAGGGCGCGAAGGCCTACATCACCAAGCCGTTCAACGAGGAACAGCTTGCCGAGGCGATCAAGGAACAACTCGGCTGATCGCTGCGTTCCTGTTTGCTGAAAACATTTCCTGACTGTTACGCGCGTCGCGGATCGAACGCGAATGCCTCGGCCATCTTGCGGTAGAACTCTTTCTGCTCATCCGTCGTCGCCTTCGGCGTGCGGATTTCGACCTCGACGATCTGATCGCCCGCCGCCGGTTTGCCCGGCAGGCCGCGACCGCGCAGGCGCAGCTTGCGGCCGGTATCGGTGTTCGGCGGAATCTTCAACTCCACCGCGCCGCCCAATGTCGGCACGCTGATCGTCGCGCCCAGCGCGGCTTCCCACGGCGCCAGCGGCAACACGTACATCACGTTCGATCCATCGACCTCAAATTGCGGATGCGGGCGATAGTCCACTTCGAGCAGCAGGTCGCCCGCGCGACCGCGTCCGGGCCGGCCCTGCCCCGCGAGCCGGATCACTTGCCCGGGCCGCACGCCGGCGGGAATTTTCACGTCTAGTACGCGGCCTTCGATCTGGATGCGCTGGCTGTCGCCGGTGAAAACCGCTTCCAAGGGCACCAGCAGTTTCGCGCGCATATCGCCGCCGGCTGCGGCTTGTTGTTGCGCCGCGCCCGGGCGTTGCGCGCGTGCGCGACCGCCGAACAGCGACTCGAAGAAATCGCTGAATCCTCCGCCGCCTTCGTCGCCGAAATCGAAACTGTATTCGCCGCCATTGCCCGGGCCACCGTAGGCCTGCCCGAAATCCGGAGGCGGACGGAACTCTTCGCCCGGCTTGTAGCCGCGCGTGCGCAACTGGTCGTAGGCCGCGCGCTTCTTGGCATCGCGCAGCACTTCGTAGGCTTCGTTGACCGCCTTGAATTTTTCCTCGGCGCCGGCCTCCTTGCTGACGTCGGGATGGTACTTGCGCGCCAGCCGCCGGTAGGCGGTCTTGATCTCGGCCTCGCCCGCGCCGGCCTCGATGCCTAGCACCGCGTAGTAATCCTTGAATTCCATGCCGACCTCATCGTGCAACAAACGGCCCGCAGCGACAGCCGCAGACCGTCATGGTGCCGCATTGCGCGGCCGGTTGCGCATCTTCGATCGCGACGCGCAGCCATGCTCACGAACTAAGGTCATTGCCATCGCGTTTCAAGCCTTGCCAACTGTTCATCCGCGCGCGCTAGACTGTCGTTTCCCAACGCAGGAAGGAACCTCAGATGAGCATCCAGATCGGCGACCGCATTCCCCACGCGGTCCTCAATGTCCTCAAGGACGGCGTGCAGGCCGTCAGCACCGACGACGTGTTCGCCGGTAAGAACGTTGTACTGTTCTCAGTGCCAGGCGCGTTCACGCCGACTTGCTCCGCGAAGCACCTGCCGGGCTACATCCAGCACCTCGATGAATTCAAAGCCAAGGGTATCGACGTCGCCTGCATGGCGGTCAACGATGCCTTCGTGATGGACGCGTGGGCGAAGCACCAGCATGTTCCTGATGACGGCATTGCGATGCTCGCCGACGGCAATGGCGCGCTGACCGACGCGCTGGGCCTGGAAATGGACGGCAGCGCGTTCGGACTCGGCAAACGCTCGAAGCGATTCGCGCTTTATGCCGAGGACGGCATGGTAAAGCAGCTTTTCATCGAAGCGCCCGGCGAGTTCAAGGTATCCAGCGCCGAACATGTGCTGTCCGCGCTGGGCTGATTACATCATTATCGATTGCATCGATCGTTCGCACGCAACTCCAGTCAACCATGGAGGACATTAGTATGAGCAAGAAGCCTGTTGCCAGCACCAAGCAAGCGAAATCCGCGCCTGCTGCACAGCCGTTCCTCACCGATGTGAAAACCCTGCGCGCCCGCGCGCGCAAGCACATCGACCAGGGCGCAGTGACTCCCGGCTATGCGGGCAACCGCGAAACCGTCCTCAAACTGTTGAACGACGCTCTCGCCACCGAGATCGTCTGCGTGCTGCGTTATCGCTACCATTACTTCGTCGCCAGCGGCATCCACGCCGATGCGGTGGCTGCCGAGTTCCTCGTACATTCGAACGAGGAGCAAGGACACGTCGACCTGATCGCACAGCGCATCGTGCAGCTCAACGGCGATCCGAACATGGATCCGTCCGGATTGACCGCACGCAGCCACGCCGAATACGTCAAGGGCGCCGACCTGCGCGACATGATCAAGGAAAACCTGATCGCCGAACGCATCGCGATCGACAGCTACAAGGAAATGATCGCCTACATCGGCGACAAGGACACCACCACCAAGCGCATGCTCGAAGGCATCCTCGCGATGGAAGAGGAACACGCTGACGACCTCAACGGCATGCTGGATGGTGATTGGGGCTGATCGCGGCGCTTGCTAGCCGCCAGTGGCGGCTAGCCTTGCGATCAGCGTCCGGATATACGGATGACGGCGAAAACCGGTCGCAGTGTTCAACGGCGCCACAAATGGCCGATCATTGAGCTGTTCTCGATCACCTCTAGTCGCTATCTAGTCGGCCTCGCGAGCGAAATGGTCATGATCGCCGCACCTGCGGGCGTGCAAATCAATAGGGGATTGCGCATGCCACGCCTGAAGCTCCTGAAGGGATACTGGCAAAAAATTCAGTCTTGGCTTCGTCCTTTGACGCATGCTGGAATTCCAACCGGAACGAGTCGGCCGGAAGAAAGGGAGCTTGTAACGGCGAACATCGTGGTTATCTTCAGCATCCTGGTGACTGTGCCGGACGCACTCAATTTCTTTTCCTTCTCGAATAGCGCCACCAGGTACGCCGCACTCGTTGCCACCAGCGCGATTTGCGTCTACGCGCTTGGCTTCGCGTTACTCTCGCTCGGAAAACGATGGTTGGGCATCCTGCTTTTCACGAACGCAGTGCTGGTCAACCTCGCCGCGCTCACAATCATCCTTGGCACCCTGTGCGGCACTCAATACTATTTTGTTGCAGTCGGGGTCGGAGCGATGTTCGTCTGGCCGCGCGCCCACAAGCGGATGCGTGTACCGCAGGCAGTGCTAGGCCTCGTCCTGTTTTTTGTGACGATGAAGATCGCAGGTGCTGGGCCGATTGTGGGTCCAGCGTTACCGCCCGACATTGTCGACTCGGTTTTCAATCGAACGACCATCGGAGCATACGCGATCGCGTTTGGCTTGGCGTTCTATTCGCTGTCGGCAACAGAACGTGCCGAATCCGCCCTGAAAATGGAGCATGAGCAATCCGAATCCTTGCTACTCAACATCCTGCCGCAAGCAATCGCTGTTAGGCTAATACAAAAAGACCAGTTGATCGCCGATGCCTTCGACAACGTCACGATCTTGTTCGCCGATGTGGTCTGGTTCACACCGCTTTCGGCGAAACTGCCGCCCAGTGAGCTCGTGGAGTTTCTCAATCGACTGTTCAGCGAATTTGATCTACTCGCGGAAAAGCATGGCCTCGAGAAAATCAAGACCATCGGCGACGCCTACATGGTGGTTGGAGGCATTCCGGTTCCACGTTCGGATCACGCAAGTGCCATCGCACAACTGGCGCTCGAGATGCAGGAGGTGGTGCGTACGACCCAGCCTCCAGTTGGGGAGCCGTTGCTACTGCGGATCGGGATCAACAGTGGCCCCGCGATTGCTGGTGTGATCGGGATCAGGAAATTCGCCTACGATCTATGGGGCGATACGGTCAACACGGCTATCAAGGATGGAGTCGCATGGACTTCCTGGCTCGATCCAGGTGACCGAGGAAACGCATCGACTCCTACAGGACGATTTCGATTTTGAGAATCGCGGGCCAGTGGAAATCAAAGGGAAGGGTTCGATGATCCTCTATCTCCTGCAGGGGAAAAAAGGTTCCGTCTTTTGGTCGAAGACATAGTGCTGTGTCCTTAAGCTGCGATGGATTATTTTGCGCAGGCGTGACTCTCAACCCGGCATACATAGATCGCATCGGCGACTGATCATCACCGGTAGCGTGATGCGCCCGTTTATGCGCGGGTGATCAAAGTTGTGTGGAACTCTGATCACGACCTGCCAGCGCACGCAAGCATCTTCTCCCGCCAGCGGGAGGAGGAGGTGTTCGCTATCGCAACACCCGAAACCCAACCTGCGTCCACGCACCCGTCTCGGCGATCGCCGTCACCGTCTGCACGCCTGGATCGGGATAATCGTGCACGAACGATCGGCCTCCCATCGTCTCGCCCTGCAAGCGCCCGTTGACCATCCACATCACGCGACCGGCTGCGCCCAGCGCTCGCAATGAAAGTCGAACCGGCGTCGGGCTGTTCGGTGCGCGCGCGACGGTGGCGCGGTCGGCGACGCCTTCGATCTGCAGCGACGCGGTTGCGTCGAGTCCGTCGGGTTCGCAGTCCTTCGCGAGTGGTGGGATTGCCGAACGTTGGCGCTCGGCGGCCGACAACCACGGTGATGCGAGTGCGGGCCAGCGTGCGACTCCGGTATCGCGTGCGACGTGCGGCTTCGTGCAGGTCGCGCTCAGGCGCTCGCCGCTTGTCGCATCGACATGCAGCGGCAACAATCCCGCGCTCCACAAACGCGCGCGTCGCTCGGCCATCGTTGGCGGAATGCCGTTGTTGAGCGTCCACGCCTGCATTTGGCGTGCGCACAATTCCGGATGCACTGGATCGAACGCGACGCCGAGCGGCCAGCAGATATCGACGTTCGACACGCTTGCTGGTGGTGGTTTCGCGATCGCATCGACCGCATTGCGCGGCAGGCTGTCGATCACTTCGAAAAACAATGGCAATGCAGTGATCGCGCCGTATTGCCCCGGCAACGGCGTACCGTCTGGCCGGCCGACCCACACGCCGACCGTGTAGCGCTGGGTGCCGCCGACTGCCCACGCATCGCGGAATCCGTAACTGGTGCCGGTTTTCCACGCGACGCGCGGGCCCGATCCCGGATCGAATGTGTCCGCGCGCGAACCCGGACGCGGGTTCGCATCGAGGATCGTTTTCACGATCCACGCCGCGCCCGGCGACAACAGCCTGCGATCCACGTGCGGCGCATCGGGACGCACGCGTACACGGCCGGCGATGCCATCGCGATGCAACGCGGTGTAGGCGCCGACGAGGTCTTCCAGGGTTACGCCGTCGCCGCCGAGGATGATCGACAGATTCGGTTGCGCGCCGCGCGGCAATTTCAGCACGACGCCTGCATTCGCGAGCCGCGCTGCGAAACGCACGGGATCGACGCGATCCAGCAAATCCACCGCGGGCACGTTCAACGACAATCGCAACGCTTCGGCCGCACCGACCGGACCATTGAACGTAGTGTCGAAGTTGCCTGGCCGATAATCGCCGAACGATTGCGGCGCATCGATCAGCAGGCTTTCGGAATGGATCAAGCCATCGTCGAGCGCGAGTCCGTACAGGAACGGTTTCAGCGTCGAACCCGGCGAACGCCACGCGCGCACCATGTCGACGTGTCCGAGTCGCGGGATGTCGCCGAACGCAACCGAGCCCACATACGCGCGCGCTTCCGATGTCGTGTTGTCGACCACCAGCAATGCGGCAGAAGTGCGCTCTGGCAAGCGCGCGAAATATGCGGTCACGCGCGTTTCCAGCGTGCGCTGCAGGTCGGCGTCGATCGTGGTGACGATGCGGGGCATGCGAGGCGTCTGCTCGCGCAGGCGCTCGGCGAGCAGCGCGGCAGACATTGGTTGTTGCAGGCGGCGCGTGATAACGGACTCTACTCGCGCATCCACGACTTCGGCGCGCGTCCATTCGTGCAGGTCGGCCATGCGCTTGAGCAGCTTGTCGCGTGCGGTGCGCGCTATTTCCGCGTGGCGATCCGGGCGCAGCCTGCTCGGCGTCTGCGGCAGCACCGCAAGCAATGCGGCTTCGGCATGCGAGAGCTGGTGCGATGATTTGCCGAGGTAGGCCCAGCTTGCCGCTTCGACGCCTTCGATGGTGCCACCGAACGGCGCATGGTTGAGGTACAGCGTAAGGATCTCGCGCTTGCTCAGGTGCGCTTCGAGCTGCAGCGCGCGCAGGATCTGTTTGAGCTTGGCGCCGATGCCGTGATCGTTCGCAGCTGGCGGATCGATGATGCGCGCGACCTGCATCGTCAACGTCGAGCCGCCGGACACAACGTGGCGATTGCGCATCCATTGCAGGCTCGCGCGCGCGAGCGCGAACGGATTCACGCCCGGATGCCGCCAGAACCAGCGGTCCTCGTAGGTCAACAACGCCTGAAGATAAAGAGGCGAGACCTGGTCCTGGGTGACCGGATAACGCCAGATGCCCTCATGGTTCGCGAACGCACGCAGCGGCGTGCCATCGCGCGCAACCACGACCACGCTCGCGTCGCCTGCATCCGGCAACGGCAATGGATACAGGCGGTCGAGGATGAATGCGATGACGATAAGCGCGAGTAGCGACCAGCCGAGGCGCTTGAGCCAGCGGCGGAGCTTCTCGGATCGCGTGCGTGCGATTGGTGCTTGCGATGTGGGGAGTGCGGACATGGGCAATTGACGTCATTCCCGCGAAAGCGGGAATCCATTTTGAACTTGATACTCCAAACCAGGATCAAAATGGATCCCAGCTTCCGCTGGATGACGAGCCCTAAATCCATTCCCTATTCCCTGTCTCTCACGGCTGAATCACCTTGATCGAAGACGGCGTGGACTTGCCAATGCCGCGGATTTCCGGGCGGTACATGTCCTGCACCAGCGGTGGCGGCACATTGTAAGTACCAGGCGTCACCGCACGCACAAGGTAGAACACATGCGCCTTGCTGCCCTTGTCGAGCGACAGTGCGGCGACATAACGGTCATCGCGGAACTCCTCGTGTTTCACCTCGGCGGCCGAACTGCGATCGGTCAAGGTGATGCCGTCGACCACGATGTCGGCCCATTGCTTGGCGTCGCCGAGATTGAAGTTCTCGACCTCGACACCCGCCGGCAGCAGATCGACGATCAACGCATCGGGCACTTTTTCGCGCGACTCGATCATGAGTCCGACGATCAGCGTGTCGCCTTCCTTGAGCACGCCGCCCTTCCATTGCTTGCCGTCAGTCGTGTAGTAGGTGCGCACGATGCTGATGCGCTTGTCGTCGGGCGCCGGTGCGCTCGATGGCACGCCCGCGACGTCGATCAGCGCGTACAGCGGCGGTTTTCCGACCGGATTGAAGCGCACTCCCTGGCGCAGCGCGGTCGCATCAAAGCCACGGCTCCAGATGCTTTCCGGCGCGATGGTCTCCGCATTGCCGCCGACCGACAGGCTGCCGGCGACGCGCGCATCCGAATCGGCGATGAGCGCTTTTCCGAGTGCTGCAAGCGCGATCTGGTCCTGCGTGCTCAGCCACATCCAACGCTCGTAGGGCTTGATGTTGTTCAATTCGGCCTTGGTGTCGCGCGCGAGCGCGAGGATGCGCGCGTCGTACTCGGGCTTGGTCATCTTGAAGCGGTGGGTCAGCGTGACCATGCGTGCGAGATCGCTGAGGTCGGAACCGTAGTCGCCGAAATACCACGGCCGTTTCGACTTCATCGCGAAACCTTCGGCAACCGCTTTCCGGCCGCGCGAGTGGTCGC